>JAAOZZ010000407.1 GCA_012274175.1 Betaproteobacteria bacterium | reverse complement strand
GCGCTAGGCGGCGTGGCCGCCTAGCGCCGCGCCCCCACTCCCTGCGCCGCGAGACGCCGCTCCAGTTCCATCACTTTCTTCTCGAGCTGCTCGCGGCTTTGCATGGTTCCTCCCGTGGGAAGGCTGGGTGGCGCCTATCTTACGCAGCCCCCGCCGTGCCGACCGGCCGCCAAAATGCAAAAATGGCGTACCTTGGTTGCGATGACGGGAAGCCCGATGGCAAAACCCCTGGCAGGCGTGCGCGTGGCGGAGTTCTGCTCCACCGCCGCGGGCCCTTTCTGCGCGATGCTGCTCGCCGACATGGGGGCCGAGGTCGTGAAGGTGGAGCCGCCCGAGGGAGACGCGCTGCGCCAGTGGCCGCCCATCAACAACGGCTACAGCGAGAATTTCGCGTCGGTGAACCGCAACAAGAAGTCCGTGGTGCTCGACCTGAAGGATCCGGAATCGGCCGCCGTCGCGCGCGCGCTCGCCCTGGACTGCGACGTGGTGGTGGAGAACAACCGGCCCGGCGTCATGGACCGCCTGGGGCTGGGCTATGCCGCGCTTTCGAAGGAGAAGCCTTCGCTCGTGTATTGCTCGATCTCCGCGTACGGCCAGAGCGGGCCGCGGGCGAAGGAGGGCGGCTTCGACCTCACGATCCAGGCCGCGGGCGGGGTGATGAGCGTCACCGGCGAGGAGGGCGGGGCGCCGGTGAAATGCGGCGTGCCGATCTCGGATTTCACCTCGGGTCTCTACGGCGCCTATGGGATCGCCGCCGCCCTGCTCGCGGTGCGCGCGGGTTCCCCGGGCGTGCACATCGACGTTCCCATGTTCGGCTGCACCCTCGCGGTCGCCGCACTGCAGACGAGCGAGTATTTCGGCACCGGCCGCAATCCCCGCAAGCTGGGTTCGGCGCACCCGCGCAACGCGCCGTACCAGGCGTTTCGCGCGGCCGATGGCCACTTCGCCATCGCGGCGGGCAACCAGGGCCTGTGGCTCAAGGTGGTCGAGGCGGTCGGGATGCCGGAGCTCGCGGGCGATCCGCGCTTCGGCAGCACCCGCGAGCGCGCGGCGAACCAGGTGGCGCTGCGCGAGTTGCTCGAGGCGCGCTTCGCCGCGAAGGAGGTCGCCCATTGGCTGCGCATCTTCGAGGCGGCTGGCGTTCCCCATGCGCCCATCAACGACTACGCCTCCGCACTTGCCGATCCCCAGGTCGCCCACATGGGCTGGGTGCGCGAGATGCGATTGCCCGGCGGAACGGTCACGAAGACCTTCGCCTCGCCGATCATGCTGGACGGGCAGGCCAGCGCCATCGACCGCGCGCCTCCCGCCCTGGGCGAGCACACGTTGGAAATTTGCGAACGCTACCTGAGAAAGGAGAACACCCGTGCCTGAACCCGCTCGCTTGCGCGAATTCATCGACTCCATGACCCGCCTGGTGGATGCCGGAGCCGACGAGCCGCGCGTCGTGGCCGGCTGCCGCGAGGCGATGAAGCGCCTGGTGGCCGACGACGACTGGCTGCCGGCGGAAATGTCCCAGCCGCACCCGAAGTACTACCAGCAATATCTCCTGTACTGCGATCCCCGGGAGCGCTTTTCCGTAGTGAGCTTCGTCTGGGGGCCGGGGCAGAAGACGCCGGTGCACGACCACACCGTGTGGGGCGTGATCGGGATGCTGCGCGGCGGCGAGACCTGTGCCCGCTTCGACCGAAAGGGCAACGCCATCGTGCCGGCGGGAGAAGCGGCGATGCTGCGCCCGGGCGACGTGGACGCGGTCTCGCCCACGATCGGCGACATCCACCGCGTGGCCAATGCCTTCGACGACCGCGTCTCCATCAGCGTGCACGCCTACGGCGCCAACATCGGCCGCGTGAAGCGCCACGTCTTCGACCTCGAAAGCGGCGCGGCGAAGGAATTCGTGTCGGGCTACGCCAATGCCTGAGGACGTGCGGGGCGCCGCGCGATGAGCGTCACGATCGAGCGACGCCCCGAGCGCTGGACGATCGCGATCGACCGGCCGCAGAAGGCGAATGCACTTTCCTCGGAAGCGGTCGAGGCGCTCATCGCCGCGGTCGAGGAGGCCGAAGCCGCCGCGGTGCCCGTGCTCGTGTTCCAGGGCCATGGCGGCAACTTCAGCGCCGGATTCGATTTCTCGGGCTACGAGGACGAGGGCGAAGGCGAGTTGCTGCGCCGCTTCGTGCGCATCGAGACGCTGCTGCAGGCCGTCGCCCGATCGAGCGCGATCACCGTGGCGCTCGCCCACGGCCGCAATTTCGGCGCCGGCGTGGACCTCGTCGCCGCGTGCCGGTGGCGCATCGCGGCACCGGAGGCGACGTTCCGCATGCCCGGCCTCGCCTTCGGGCTCGTGCTCGGCACCCGGCGCTTCGCCGCGATCGTCGGGCCCGACCGGGCGCGCGAGCTGCTCGAGGGACTCGCCACGTTCGATGCGCCGCGCGCGCTCGAGATCGGGTTCCTGCGCCGCGTCGCCGCCCCCGGCCAATGGTCCGACGTGATCGCGCAAGCCGCCGCCACCGCGCGCGCGATGCCGGCGGCGGGACGCCACGCGCTCTACCGCGTGCTCGACGCCGGCAGCGGCGACGCGGACCTGGCGGACCTCGTGCGCTCCGCCGCGGCACCCGGGTTGAAGCAGCGCATGCGCGACTACCTCGCCTCGCAGCGCAAGGCCGCGACAGCGCGCGCGGCGGATTGAACGCTCCGCGCTCGCCTGCGGCCCGCTCTCCCGCCGCCGTGGCGGCGCTGGTCCTCTTCCTCTGCTTCGCCTGCAACATGCTGGGCCGGGGCGTGGGAGACACCTTCATCGTCTTCCTGCTGCCGCTCTCGGATGCGTTCGGATGGAAGCGGGCCGAGGTTTCGAGCGTCTACTCGATCTACCTCGTGGTGACCGGGTTGTCGGCGCCGCTCACCGGCATGCTCCTCGACCGGTGGGGACCGCGGGTGGTCTACCCGGCCGGACTGGTCCTGCTCGGCGCGGGCTGCCTCCTCGCGGGCCACCTCACGCGGCTGTGGCAATTCCAGGCGTGCATCGGGATCGTGAACGGCATGGCGGTCTCCATGCTCGGCATGGTGCCCGCCTCGATGCTCATCAGCCGCTGGTTTCGCGACCGCATGAGCACCGCGATGGGAATCGCGTACGCCGGGTTCGGCACCGGCACCCTCGTGATCGTGCCGCTCGCGCAATACCTCATCGAGGCCCACGGATGGCGCGAGACCTATCGGCTCATGGGATTCGTGATCCTCGCGCTCCTGCCCCTCTTCCTCCTGATTCCGTGGCGCGCGATCGCCGGCGGCGCTCCCCGGGCTTCCCGGAAGGATTCGGACCCGCTCGACGAGACGCGCGCCTGGCCGTTGAAGAGCGCCATGTCCACGCGCGCCTACTGGCAGCTGGCGCAGGTCTTCTCGTTCACCGCGCTCGCCATGTACGCGATGCTGGCCCAGATCGTCGCGTACCTCGTGCACCTGGGACTGAGCCCGCTCGAGGCGGCGACTGCCTTCGGGACGGCGGGATTGCTCTCGGTGCTGGGGATGATGGCCTCGGGATGGTCCTCGGACCGCTTCGGCGCCCGGGCGACCGCCACCGCGAGCTTCGTCTCGACCTTCCTCGGCATCGGGTTCCTCGTGCTGCTCTCGTACCACCCGGCGCGCTGGCTGGTGATTCCGTTCGTGCTGCTGTTCGGCATTTCCCAGGGCGCGCGCGGGCCCATCGTCGCGAGCCTCACGGCGCGGCTCTTCCGGGGTCCCGGCTTTGCGACGATCAACGGCACCATCTTCGCCAGCATGTCGATCGGCGCGGCGCTCGGATCCTGGATGTCCGGCGTGCTCTTCGACATGACCGGCGGCTATCGCGCGAGCTTCGCTTTCTCGATGGCCTGCGTGCTGGTGGCCGCCGCGCCCTTCTGGACCGCGAGGCCCCTCGGGGCCCGGCGCTGACGCGCTCCGGATCCGCGGCCCGCGCCGTAACCGGGTGCGGTCGTGCAATGTCCGACCCTCGCGAAGTGATCGAATTCACTTGCAACGGTTCGCCCGCACCGTATGCTGTTGGTGGGTTGCTCTCCAGGCCACGGGAGGATCGGCATGAGATGGGCGTTCGCCGCGCTCGTGTTGTGCGCATCCGGCATTGCCGGCGGGCAGCCTCTGCTCGAATGCCGCGCCGACTTCGCGTTTGCTCCCGAGGCGGTCGACTCCTTCGCGAAGCGGGCCTACGAGCAGAGGCTCGACGCCTATGGGGCGGACGGCCGGCTCGATCGCGATCCGGCGCTGCTCGCGAGGCTGCGCCGGCTCACCGCTTCCCTGCGCGAGGCCGCCGACGAGGAGCGTTCCTACGCCGCCGGGGTGCACTGGCAGGTCCACACCTGCCGGCGCTGCGGCGAGAACGCCTCGGCCATGGCGGGCGGGCGATTGCTCCTGGGCGAGGAGTTTCTCTCGCAACTGGCGCCGACGGACGACGAGCTGGGATACCTCCTCGCCCACGAGATGGCCCACGTGCTGTGCGAGCACACGCGCGAGTTCGCGACCGTGGCGCGCTACTTCGCGGACAACGGGCTGCACCGCGACTACCGGGACCTGCAGCAGGAGCTCGACGGGAGCCTGCCGCTGCAATTCCGCATGGAGTTCATGGGAGAGCAGCAGGAGCTCGAGGCCGACCGCGTGGGATTCTTCCTCGGCGCCCGGGCCGGCTTCGATCCGACGGCCATCGCGCGGCTCCTGGGCAAGCTCGAGCCGGCGGGCTCCTCTTCCGCGATGCCCTCGATGCATCCGAGCGCGCGCAAGCGCCTCGACCAGGCCGCCTCCATGCTGCAGGCCGCGCGGGAGGTCGGGGCCCAGGCCGAGCGCGAGCATTGGCTCGGCGGTCCGTAGCCCCGTTCGTCGCAAGCAGGCCGGCGCCGATCGTTTATGCTTCCGCTTCCTCCCCCCGATCGTGAAGGCATTCCGTGAAAAGCATCTCCATGTACCAGGCCTCCGTGCCCGTATTCGTCCGCGGGCTTGCGAGCCTTGCCGCCGTCCTCGAGAAGGCCGAAGCCCATGCCGCGGCGAAGAAGATCGATCCGGCGGTGCTGATCGCCAGCCGCCTCTATCCCGACATGTTCGCGCTCGCCAAGCAGGTGCAGATCGCTTCCGATTCCGCCAAGGGCGGCGTCGCGCGGCTCGCACAGCAGGAAGCTCCCAAATTCGAGGACAACGAGACCACGTTCCCGCAGCTGGCCGAGCGCTGCCGCAGGACCATCGCCTACCTCGAGACCCTCAAGCCCGAGCAGGTCGACGGCTCCGAGGAGCGCACCGTGTCGTGGCAGACGCGCAGCACCACCAAGTCGATGCAGGGACTTCCCTACCTGCTGCACCACGTGACCCCGAACTTCTACTTCCACGTGACGACGGCCTACGACATCCTGCGGCACAACGGCGTGGAGGTGGGCAAGCAGGACTTCCTCGGCAAATCCTGAGGCGGCGGGCGCGCGGCGGCCCGTCCCGCGGCGCGCTTCACATGTTCCGGAAGAGCGCCATGTAAGTGAGGCTCACGGGAATCGTCTCCGGCCGGCTCTTCAGCCGGATCGTCCCGCGCCCGGTGTCGTCGCGCGCGATCGCGGCGATCGCCTTCAGGTTCACGATGGTGGAGCGGTGGACCTGCTTGAAGGTCGCCGGGTCCAGCAGGTCGAGCAGCTCGCGGATGGGCTTGCGGATCAACGCCTCGCCCTCGGCGGTCATCACCACGGTGTACTTGTCCTCGGCCTTGAAGTAGGCCACGTCGTCCACCATGATGAGGCGCGTTTCCTTGCCCACGCTCGCGGTGATCCACGCGAGCGGCGCTGCCTTGCTCTCGCCCGGAAGGCGCGCGCGCAGCTGTTCGATGATCGCCGATAGCGCGAGCGCGTCCGTCGAACCGGAGGCCAGGCGGGCCTGCACCCGCCGCACCGTGGACCGGAGCCGGTCGGCCGCGATGGGCTTCAGGAGGTAGTCCACCGCGCCGCGCTCGAAGGCGTCGATGGCGTACTGGTTGTATGCCGTGACGAAGACCACCTGGGTCGAGGGGCTCGCCTCGGAAGCGGCCGCCGCCACCTCGAGGCCCGTGAGTCCCGGCATGCGGATGTCGAGGAAGGCCACGTCGGGTTTTTCCGCGGCGATCGCATCGAGCGCCGAGCCGCCGTCCTCGCACGCGGCCACCAGCTCGAGCTCGGGCCACGCCTCCCGCAGCAGGGCGAGGAGCTCGTTGCGCAGCAGCGCCTCGTCTTCCGCGACGACGCCCCTAGGCATGGGCCTCGGCCTGGGGTCCGGCGGCGGGCACGGTGATGGTGGCCGCGACACCCTGGGGGAAATTGGCCACGATCGAGAACGCCGCGGCGTCTCCATAGGCAAGCCGCAGGCGCTCGCGCACGTTCTTCAGGCCGATGCCCGTCCCGCCGCCGTCCTCGCTGAAGCCGCGCCCGTCGTCGGCCACGGTGATCGACGCCTTGCCGTCGATCGCGCGGGCGGTGACCCACACCGTCCCGCCGCCCGGCACCGGCTCCAGCCCGTGCTTGATGGCGTTTTCCACCAGGGTCTGCAGCATCATCGACGGCATGGGCACGGCCTTCAGCCCATCGGGCACCTGGATCTCGAGCCGGAGCCGATCGCCCATGCGGATGCGCAGGATCTCGAGATAGGCCCGGGCGCGCTCGACCTCCTCGCCCAGCGTCGAGAGCCCTTCCTCGGTGCGGGGCAACGAGCGGCGCAGGTACTGGATCAGGTTTCCCAGCATCTGGTCCGCCTTCGCCGGGTCGCTGCGGGTGAGGACCTGGGCGCTCGCGAGCGTGTTGTAGAGGAAGTGGGGCTCCACCTGCGCGTGTAGCAGCGAGAGCTTCGCGACGGTGAGCTCCTTCTCGGTGGCGGTCTCCCGCGCCCGGGCCTCCTCGTTCTTGCGCCGCTCGGAGACGCGCCGGGTGACGGCGCGGGCGATCGACTCCGTGTTTTCGAAGTTGGTGCCGTTGTCCACCATGAACCAGTCGATCCACGCGTCGCGGCCGGGCTCGCAGACGAGCGTGAGGCTCGTGGTGCGCTCGCTGGGCAGCAGGGTGGCGTGCACCAGGTTGCGGCGGGCCCCCGTCACGCCCACCTCGGTCCTCGGGCCCTTGCGCCCGCCCACGTAGGGATCCTTGCGGAAGACCTGGGCGTGCACCTGCAGGCTGTCGCGCGTGCTCTCGACGGTCTCCACGTAGGGCAGCTCGCGGATCGCCGCGTCCACGATCACGAACGACTCCTCCGCGGGAAACGGGATCTCGATCTTGCGGCGATGGCGGCTCGCGAGAGCTTCGTCGTCGACGCGGTCGGCG
>JAAOZZ010000058.1 GCA_012274175.1 Betaproteobacteria bacterium | reverse complement strand
GCCCTCGACCGCCGACAGCACCGAGATCGCGGGCGTGATCATGCTGTCGCCGTAGAACATCGCCGCGCCGAAGATGCCTACGCCGATGATGGTCCACTTGAGCCGGGGATAGCGGCGCGTCTCGCGCAGGGCGAGTGCCAGCAGGGCGAGGATGCCGCCTTCGCCGTTGTTGTCGGCACGCATCATCACGAAGAGGTACTTGATCGTGATCACCCACGTCATCGACCACACGATGAGCGACAGGATGCCCATCACGTTGTCGGGCGAGAGGGGAATGCCGTGCTCGGGGCCGAAGGCGGTCTTCAGCGCATAGAGCGGGCTCGTGCCGATGTCGCCGAACACCACCCCGATCGCCCCCACCACGAGGGCGGCGGTGGCCTTGCGGCGCCGGTCGGTGGAATGCGGCGAGGTGCGCGTCGAATCGTTCATCGTTTTCGATCCGCCGCGGCCCTGCGCGGCCCGGGGGCGGATAGGGCGCGGACTATACGCGGCTTTGTTGCGCCGCACAACGCCGCAGGAGCCGGGCACGGGAGCGATCGGGCACCCGAGCGGCGCATTTCGTCCCCCCGGCCGCGCATCCGGTCGCACGGGCGTTGCGTGCCGGCGCGCTCGCCGCTACCCTGCGCGCTGCCCACGAACCGAAGAAGAAGAATGACGAGACTTTACCTGCCCGTGGCCCTTTTCGCCGCGGCGGGCACGATCGCGCCCGCCCACGGCATCGAGGCCTACCCCCTTGCCTCCGGCGAGCGCATCGTGGTCGATGGCCGCCTCGATGACGCTGCCTGGTCCCGCGCGCAGGCCTTCGATCGGTTCTGGGACGTGGCGCCCCAGGACCACCGGCCCGCGCGGGTAGGCACCGACGTGCGCTTCGCCTACGACCGCCATGCGCTCTACGTGGCGGTGCGCGCCCGGGACCCCGACCCGTCGCAGCTTCGCGCTCCCTTCGCGCGCCGGGACAACGTGCTCGCCGACCAGGACATGATCGACCTGTTCGTCGATCCCGTGGGCAATCGCAAGTTCGCGCATTTCTTCCGCGTGAATCCCCGCGGCTCCATCGGCGACGGGCTCTACAACGAGGACTCCGCGACCGAGGATTTCTCGCCCGACTTCGATTTCGACGTGGCGACCGGGCGCTTCGAGGGCGGATGGACCGCGGAATTCCGCATCCCCTTCTCGTCCCTGCGTTACACCGATCCGCCCTCGAAGGAGTGGAGCGTGCTGGTCTGGCGCAATTACCCGCGCGATCAGCGCTTCACCATGGCCTCGAGCGAGTTGCCCCGGGAGCAGACCTGCTTCCTGTGCCTGGACGAGCCCCTCACCGGCCTGGACCACCTGCCCTCGACGCGCCACCTCGAGCTCACGCCGAACGCGACGGCGCGCACCGTGCGCAACCGCGACGCTGTCCTGCCCGGGCGGCGCGAGAGCGAATGGGTCCCGAGCCTCGACCTCAAGTGGCGGCCGCGCGCCGACGTGATCGTGGACGCGACGCTGAACCCGGATTTCTCCCAGGTGGAGCTGGACACGCCCCAGCTCGCCGGCAACTCGCAGTTCGCGCTCTTCTTCCCCGAGAAGCGGCCGTTCTTCCTCGAGGGCGCGGACATCCTGCAAGGGCCGCTGCAGGCCCTCTACACGCGCTCGGTGACCGACCCGGCGTGGGGCGTGCGCGCCACGCAGAGGAGCGAGCGTTTCGACGGCACCGTCCTCGTCACCCGCGACGACGGCGGCGGCCTGGTGCTGCTTCCCGACACCTACACCACGAACTACGCGGTGCAGGACTTCAAGTCCACGGCGAGCTTCGCGCGCGGGCGCTGGCAGGTGGACGGCATGACCGTCGGCGGGCTCTTCACCGACCGCACCCTGGACGGCGGGGCCTACAACCGCGTGATGGGCCCGGACCTGGTGTGGTTCCCGTCCACGCAGCACCGGCTGCGCGCCCAGGTGCTGGGCTCCTGGACCACCGCGCGGGCCGTGGACGGGGCGATCGCCCGCGGCGAGCTCGCCACGAGCCACGCCGCGCTCCTCGACTGGAGCTACCACGGCAAGGCGTGGGACGAGTACGTGGACTTCGAGGATGTGGGCCGGGATTTCCGCGCCGACAACGGCTTCATCGCGCAGAACGGCTATCGCCGCGCCTACAGCGAGACCGCGCGCAAGTTCCTCGACGTGGGGCCTTTCAACGAGATCACGCCGTACCTCAACGCGGAATACAAGACCGATCCATCGGGTGGCGTGCAATACCAGCAGAACAACTTCGGGCTGCGCCTGGGCCTGCCCCGCGCCACCACGCTCTGGATGGAAGTGCGGCCCAACAACCTGGTGGCGGTGCGCCCCGGCGGGGGCCTGCTCAAGCGCGACCAGGTCTACTTCGCGATCGAGACCAACCCCTGGCCGTGGTTCTCGCGCCTGTACGCGGAGACCGCCTACGGCGACCGCGTGGACGTGGCCAACAACCGCCTGGGCAAGGGCGCCCTGTATTCCGTCGTGACGAGCCTGCGTCCCCATCCCCGCGCGGAAGTCGAGTACCGGATCGACAACGACTTCGTCGATGCGCGCGGCGATGTGGAAGGATCCCGCCGCATCATCACCCAGCGGGTGCAGCAGCTGCTGATACTGTGGCACTTCTCCGCGAACGACAGCTTGCGCGCGATCTGGCAGGCGGTGGCGATCCGCCGCGCGCCCTCGTTGTGGGAGCAGCCCGTAGCGGCGCGGGAGAATACCGAGGCCTGGTCCCTGGTCTTCGGGCATCGGCGCGGCATCGGCACGAATTTCTACGTGGGCGCCACCTACAGCCGCTCGCGCATCCCCGATTCCGGCACTCGCGGCGACCAACTGGAGCTCTTCGCGAAAGGCTCGTGGAGCCTCGACGTGCTCTAGGCGCCGGGCGGCGCGCCGATTGGTTCCGGGGCTCGACGCTGCATCGGCGATCGGACGAGTCCTACATTCCGCCGCGCGTGAAGTCGGGCTTGCGCCGCTCGAGGAACGCGGCGAGCGCCTCGCGCGCCGCGGGCTCGCCCAGCATCGCGCGGAAGCGCTCGCTCTCCGCGGCGAGCTGCCCATCGATGGCGGCCCGGTGCGCGCGCTTCATCAGCGCCTTCGTGCCCTGCACGGATTTCGGCGGCAGCGCGGCCAGCCGCTCGGCGATGCGCCACGCCGCATCGAGGCACTGCGCCGCGGGAACCACGCGGGTCACGAATCCGGCTTCCCGCGCTTCCTCCGCCCCGAACGGCTCGCCCAGCAGGAGCCACTGCGCGGCGCGCTGGTATCCGGCGATGAGCGGCAGCAGGTAGCTCGAGGCGAACTCCGGCACGAGTCCCAGCGACGTGAAGGGCAGCTGGAAGCGCGCGTTGTCGCCCGCCACCACGACGTCGCAATGGAAGAGCAGCGTCGTGCCCAATCCCACCGCGGGGCCGTTGACCGATGCGACGAGCGGCTTGACCGCGCCGCTCACCGAGCGCAGGAAGCGGAATACGGGCGCGTCCCCTCCCGACGGCGGCCGATCGAGGAAGTCCGAGAGGTCGTTGCCGGCGGTGAAGACATCCTCGTGGCCGTGGAAGAGCACCACGCGCACCGCGGCGTCGGCTTCGGCCGCCGCGAGCGCCTCGGCGAGCGCGGCGTACATCGCGGCGGTGAGCGCGTTCTTCTTCGCCGGCCGGTTGAACCCCAGGGCGGCGACGGGACCGCGCCGCTCGACGACGATCTCGTCCATCGTCAGCTCCTGCGGCGCGGGCCGCGGTTCTTGTCGATGATGGCCGCGAGGATCAGCCCGTAGGCCACGAGGCGGATGATGTAGTAGACGGGCGCGTCCTCGTTGTTGCCGACGGAAAGCCACAGGACCACGCGGTTGGCGCCCTCGATGGCGAACGACAGGGCGAAAAAGAGGAAGAAGCGGTCCCGGGTCGTGCGCCAGAAACGCAGGAAGAAGAGGCTCGCGACGAACGAGGCCGTCGCGATGCCGCCCACCAGCAGGTCGTTGATCTGCACTCAGTCCCCCTCCCAGATGAGACCGAACACCAGCAGGCAGATCGCCACGAACGCGGCGCCGAGCCGGGCGCCCGAGAGGTCCACCGCCGGATAGACCACACGGTCGAGCACCAGCAGGACGTTGCTCACCGTGAGCCCGAGGAAGCAGAGCGCGCTCCAGAACGCGAGGCGGAACCCCGAGCGCCGGTAGCTTCGCATCAGCAGCGTGGCGCAGGCAAGGCAGGTGAGCGCGCAGAGCGAATAGATGATCGCGGCCATGATGTCAGGTGTCCTTGCGGAACTTGAACGCGTCGGCGAACTGCTGGGCCATGCGCTCGGTGCGCGAGTGGATGAGGGTGGTTACGCCGATGAGGTCGTGGACGTAGGCGTGCGCGAGCCGGTCCAGCACGGAACCCAGCTCGTCCGGCGGCGCGTAGCGGAAGGACGAAGGCTCGCCCGCGACGCCCTCCACGACGCGCGCCCCCGCGAGCTGCTGCACGAGGGCGGCCGCCGCCTTCTCGGGAATGTAGAGCCGCTCCGCGACCTTCGAGGTTTCCACGGGCTGTCCGCGCAGCGCCTTGAAGAGCAGCATCGCCTCGACGAACGGGACCGAGGGAATGCTCGTGAGGACGAAGCGGCGCACATCGTCGGGTATCGGTTCCCGAGGCATTGGTAATTTTTTCCGGTGTGGTCGGCGGCGATCGAGACCATGATAGCCGATGGATGCGCCGGGTGACGCCGGTGCTCAACGTCCTCCGGACACGTCGATGAATGTGCCGGTGGAATACGACGCCTCCTCGCCCAGGAGCCAGAGGATCGCGCGCGCGACCTCCTCGGGATCGCCGCCGCGGCCCATCGGCAGGGACGCCTTCACGCGCTCCACCCGGCCCGGCTCGCCGCCGCTCGCGTGGATGTCGGTGTAGATCACGCCGGGGCGCACCGCGTTCACCCGGATGCCCTCGGCGGCCACCTCGCGCGCGAGCCCGATGGTGAGCGATTCGATGGCGCCCTTCGAGGCCGCATAGTCCACGTATTCGCCGGGAGCGCCGAGGGTGGCGGCCACGGACGACACGTTCACGATCGCGCCGCCGCTTCCACCGTGGCGCGTCGACATGCGGCGCACCGCCTCGCGCGCGCACAGGATCGCGCCGATCACGTTGGTCGCGAAGATGCGCTGGAAGCGCTCCACGGGCATCTCGTCCAGGCGCATCTGGCGCTCGAGGATCCCGGCATTGTTCACGAGCGCGGTCACCGGGCCCAGCCGCGCCCGCGCCTCGTCGAAGAGGCGCACCACGTCCGCTTCCTTCGCGACGTCGGCCGCCACCGCGATCGCGCGCCCGCCGTCCCGCACGATCGCCGCCACGGTCGCGTCGGCCGCGGCGCGATGGGCAAGAAAGTTCACGCACACGGCATAGCCGCGCCGGGCGGCGAGCCGCGCGGTGGCCGCCCCGATGCCCCGGCCGCCGCCCGTGACCACGACCACGCCGGGCGCGGGAGCGCTCTTCGCCCCGGCGTCGTGGATCAACGGGGCCTCCCGGCGCGCCGCGTGAGGAACCCGAAGGCCACGCCGAGTGCCAGCCCCGCCGTGTGCGCCCAGTTCGCGATCGGTCCCAGCAGGCCGGTCCAGCACAGCACGAACCACACGAGCATCATCGTCACGGTGGACGGGTGCAGCGCGAGGCCGAACGCGGGATTGAAGCGGCCCTGCATCCACACGTAGCCCAGCAGCGCGTACACCACGCCCGACATGCCGCCGAAATACGGATTGCCCGTGACGGCGTACTGGGCCACGTTGGCCGCGATGCCCGTGGCGGCGACGAAGAGGCCGAGGAACACCGGGCCCTTCAGGAGCTCCAGCCCGCGCCCCAGGTCCCACATCCACAGCATGTTGAAGAAGATGTGCAGCAGGCCGAAGTGGATGAAGATCGGCGTGATGAGACGCCACACCTCGCCGCGCGCGACGCTCGAGAAGGCGGCGGCGCCCGGCTGGTTGATGAGCAGCGGGGCGAGCACGGAGTTCGGGTCGAGGAGCGATGGCAGCGACGCGATGATGCTGAGGGCGATGAGCGCGATCGTGACGTGGGGCGTTCGCGGAGATACCATGCGCATCGGCGAATCATAACCGCAAGGCGGCCATCCGCGATGAACCTGTACATCGTCACCGGCACCACCCGGGGCCTGGGCGAAGCGCTCGCCCTTCGCATCGCCCGCGACGCGGACAACGAGCTGATCGCGCTCGCGCGCGCCCCCGACGCCCCGGTGCCCGGAGGCGCGCGCCTGGAAGTGGACCTGGCCGACCCGGTCGCGCTCGCCGCGGCGTGCGACCGGATCGAGCAGAGGATCCGCGGCAAGCGCTACGCGAAGGCGGTGCTCGTGAACAACGCGGGCGTGGTGGCGCCCGTGGCGCCCCTCGAGGCGGCCGATCCCGCGGAGCTCGCGCGCAACCTCGCCGTGAACCTGGTCGCACCCATGCTCCTCATGGGCCGGTTCCTGCGCATGACCGAGTCGGCCGCGATGCTGCGGCGGATCATCAACATCTCCTCGGGTGCCGGACGCAGGCCGATCTTCGGATGGAGCGCCTACTGCGCGGCCAAGGCGGGCCTGGACATGGCCTCGCGCGTGGTGGCGCTCGAGTCCCAGTCGCGCCGCCGGCCGGTGGAAGTGGCGAGCCTCGCGCCGGGCGTGATCGACACCGCGATGCAGGGCGTGGTCCGAAGCGCCGCGCCGGAAGACTTCGCCGACGTCGAGCGTTTCCGCAAGATGAAAGCCGACGGGGCGCTGCGCTCGCCCGACGACGTGGCCGCGGACATCCTGCGCCTCGAGGCCGAGGGCCGCCTCAAGGGCGAGGGCGTGCTCGACCTGCGGGAGCTCTAGGCTCCCTAGGCGATCCCGCGCCCGTCCTCGACGACGAAGGTGGCGAGGGTCGAGACGGGCGATTCCCGCGCCTTCACCGACTCCACCACCCGCAGCCGCGCCTCCAGGCGCCGGCGGTCGAAGTCGAGCACGGTGTAGCCGCGATGCTCGCTGTCGGCGAGCCGGATGTGGGGATTGGCCGCGGCGATCTTGCGCACGATGTCGGCGCGTAGTCCCTGGGACGTGATCGAGGTGCCGCAGAACTCGGAGGCCACCACGGGCGTGTCGGGCCGCTCGGGGTCGGCGTGCAGGTCCGCCACGTAGTTGCAGTGGACGTCTCCGCCCAGCACCACGGGGTTGCGCGGCTTGCGTTGCGCGATGCTGGCGAGCAGCCGCGCGCGCGCCGCGGGATAGCCGTCCCACCCGTCGGTCCAGTGCACCAGGCCCTTGGCGGCCTCCCGCCCCGCGGGTGCCATGAGCGTCTGCTGCACGATCACGTTCCACGCGGCGCGGGACTGCGAGAGCCCGTCGTCGAGCCAGCGCTCCTGCGCGGCCCCGAGCATCGTGCGCCCTTCCTCGAGGCGTTCGGCGCAGTCGGGACCCACGATCGCCGACCCGCCCCGCAGCGGCTTGGGGCACGCCTCGTGGGAGCGGTACTGCCGGTCGTCCAGCACATGCAGGGTGGCGAGCCCGCCCCAGCCGTGGCGATCGTAGATGCGCATGCCGCCGCTCGCGAGCACGACCGAAGGACGCAGCGGCATGTGCTCGAGGTAGGCGCGATAGGCGGCGGCGCGCCGCGCGAGGAAGCTGGGGTCCAGGTCCTCGGAGCGGTCCGCGGCGTAGTCGTTGTCCACCTCGTGGTCGTCCCAGGTGACGATCCATGGAGCGCAGGCGTGCGCGGCCTGCAGGTCGCGATCCGTCTTGTACTGCGCGTACCGGGCGCGGTACTCGTCGAGGGTGTGGGGCTCCGCCGTGGCGTGCCTGCGCACGGGATCGTTTCCCCAGCTCGATTCGTAGATGTAGTCGCCGACGAAGGCCACCAGGTCCACCCCTTCGGCGGCCAGGTGGCGATGGGCGACGTAGTATCCCTGCTCGAATTGCTGGCAGCTCGCGAGGGCCATGCGCAGGCGCTCGTCGCCGCGCCCCGCGCTGGGCGCGGTGCGCGTGCGCGCGGCGGGACTCGCCTCGCCGCCGGCCAGGAACCGGTAGTGGTACTCGCGCGCGGGCTCGAGGCCGTCCACCTCCACGTGCACCGAATGCGCCGCTTCCGGCTGTGCGAGCTGGGTGCCGCGCCGCACGATGCGCGCGAACGCCGGGTCCTCGGCGACTTCCCAGCCTACCTCCACCGCTTCCGGATCCATGCCCCCGCCGTCGAGGGGCCGCGGGGCGAGGCGAGTCCACAGCACCACGCCGTCGGGCCGCGGGCATCCGGAGGCCACTCCCAGGGAAAACGGATCGGCCACGAACCGCACCCGCGTCGCGGCCCGCAGCCGCAGCGGCCGCACGAAAGCCGCGGCACCCAACGCGAGGGCCTGCGCCAGGAACCGCCGCCTGGCGAGCCGGGATTCAGGCCGTGCAATGCCCATTGCAGGAGACTTAGGAGCGCTTGCGCAGGAATGCGACCCACACCGCGGCGGCGGTGAAGAGCAGGAACCACAGGAAGGCCCATTCCGGGATCGACAGGCCGAGCATGCGCCAGTGGACCACGGAGCAATCGCCGGTGCCGGAGAAGATCTTGGGCAGCGCCTGGGAGATGGGGAAGGCGTTCACCAGGAATTCAAGGTCGGTGCCGCAGGCCGACGTGGCCGGGGGGAAATGCTGCACGTAGGACTGGCGCAGCGCCACGCCCCCGCCCGCCACCGCGAAGAGCACCACCAGGGTCCCGTAGACCTTGAGACCCACGCCTCGCGGCCCGTGCAGGGCCCCCACCAGGGCCACGATCCCCAGGGCCGCGAAGGCGTAGCGCTGGAGGATGCACATCGGGCAGGGTTCGAGGCCCATCTGCTCCTGCATGTAGAGGGCGATGCCGATCAGCGCGGCGCAGGCGAGGAAGATCGCGGCGAATACGAGGCGGGGGATTTTCATCAGGCGATTTTCCCACAAGCGGTATGATCGCGCCGACGCAGAGCGATTTTCCCGACCATGTCCCTCATCCTGCCCTCGAAGAAGATGCTTACGCTCGAAGCCGCGCGCGTGGCGATCGCCGCGTGCGAAGCCGAGGCCCGGCGCAACGACTGGCGCGTCGTGATCGCCGTGGTGGACGAAGGCGGGCATACGATCGCCCTTGAGCGCATCGACGGGGCGCAGTGGTCCAGCATCGATACCGCGGTGGCCAAGGCGCGCGCCGCCGTGGCCTGGAAGCGGCCCACGCGGCTGCTCGAGGAATCGGTGAACAACGGCCGCACCGCCTTCCTGTCCATCGCCCAGGGGATGGCCCTTCTCCAGGGCGGGGTGCCCATCGACCTGGACGGCG
>JAAOZZ010000406.1 GCA_012274175.1 Betaproteobacteria bacterium | reverse complement strand
GGGCGGGGCTGCGGCGGCCTGCTTCGGCTCGCTCGTTGAATCCTGGCGCATGCGGCGCAACGCTCCCTTTGGTCTTGCGCAACAATGTCGCGATTATCGCACAGGCCCCGGGGGCCCGGAGTGCTAAAATTCACCCTTTCCGCACCGTTCCCGGAGCGACGATCCATGACGATGGCAGACCGCGACGGCTTCATCTGGTACGACGGCAAGCTCGTGCCGTGGCGCGAGGCCACCACCCACGTGCTCACCCATTCCCTGCACTACGGCCTCGCGGTCTTCGAGGGCGTGCGCGCCTACAAGACCGAGATCGGCACCGCGATCTTCCGCCTGAAGGAACACACCGACCGGATGTTCAACTCGGCGAAGATCTACATGATGGAGATCCCGTACTCGCGCGAGCAGCTGATGGACGCCCAGCGCGAGGTGGTGCGTGCCAACCAGCTCGAGAGCTGCTACCTGCGCCCGCTCGCGTTCTACGGCTCGGAGAAGATGGGCGTGTCTCCCGTGGGCGCGAAGGTGCACGTCTCGATCGCCGCGTGGCCGTGGGGCGCCTACCTCGGCGAGGACGGCCTGAAGAAGGGCATCCGCGTGAAGACGTCGTCGTTCGCGCGCCACCACGTGAACGTCACCATGGCGCGCGCCAAGGTCGCCACCACGTACGCCAACTCGATCCTCGCCAACCTCGAGGCCACCCAGGACGGCTACGACGAGGGCCTGCTGCTCGACACCGACGGCTTCGTGGCCGAGGGCTGCGGGGAGAACATCTTCATCGTGAAGGACGGGCGCGTGTACACGCCCGAGCTCACCACGGCACTGGACGGCATCACGTGGAGGAGCGTGCAGTCCATCTGCGCCGACCTGGGAATCGTCGTGGAAAAGACCCGGCTCACGCGCGACGACATCTACATCTGCGACGAGGCGTTCTTCACCGGCACCGCGGCGGAAGTCACCCCGATCCGCGAGCTCGACCGGCGCGTGATCGGCAAGGGCGGGCGCGGTCCGGTGACGGAGAAGATCCAGTCGGCCTTCTTCGACATCGTCCACGGACGCAATCGCAAGTACCTCCACTGGCTGTCCCCGGTGCACACGGAAAATGTCGCTGCCCTCCGAGCTTGACCGCAAGTGCGTCGAGGTCACCGCGCGGGACCTGCCGCTGCATTGCCCCCTGCCCTCGCAGAAGCTGTGGAACACGCACCCGCGCGTGTACCTGCCGGTCGAGAGCACGGGCGAGGCGCGCTGCCCGTATTGCGGCACGCTCTACAAGTTCACGGGGCCCGCGTCGCCCCACGGCCACTAGCTCCGCCATTTCCGCCCGGATCCGCGTCGGACCGCGCGCCGGGCCGCTCCCCGCCCCATGAGGACCCTCCTCGTAGCGCCCTCGTGGGTCGGTGACGCGGTCCTGTCCCACGCGCTCCTCGCGCGGCTGAAGCAAGCCGATCCCGGGGGCGCGATCGACGTGCTCGCGGTCCCGTGGACGCTGCCCGTGTACCGGCGCATGCCCGAAGTCGCCTCGACCCTCGAGCTTCCTTTCGGCCACGGCGAGCTGGCACTCGGCGCGCGACAGCGCTTCGCGAAGTCGCTGCCGCGCTACGACCGCGCGGTGGTGCTGCCCAACAGCTGGAAGTCGGCGCTGATCCCCTGGTTCGCCGGCATCGCGCTGCGCACGGGATACCGCGGCGAGATGCGCTACGGGTTGCTGAACGACATGCGCAGTCTCGACGGGAAGGCCCTGCCGCTGCTGGTGGAACGCTACGCCGCCCTCGCGCAGCCCGCGGGCGAGGCGTTCCTGCGGCCGCTCGCGCCGCCGCGGCTCGCCGTGGACGAGGATCGCCGCCGCGCGACGCTCGCCCGCCTGGGGCTCGCGCTGGACAAGCCCGCGGCCGCCTTCGCTCCCGGCGCCGAGTACGGTCCCGCCAAGCGCTGGCCGCCGGAGCACTTCGCGGCACTCGCCCGCACCCTCGCCGCTCGTGGCTACCAGGTGTGGCTCCTGGGCTCGGGCAAGGATGCCGAAGCCACCGCGCAGGTCCGGCAGGCCTCGGGCGGTGTGTGCCAGGATTTCGCGGGGCGCACCTCCCTCGACGAGGCGATCGACCTCCTGTCCCTCGCCGAATGCGTGGTGACCAACGATTCCGGGCTCATGCACGTGGCCGCGGCGCTCGACCGCCCCACCGCCGCCCTTTTCGGGTCGTCCAGCCCCGCGTTCACTCCGCCGCTCTCGGAGCATGCGCGGGTGATCACGCTCCACCTCCCATGCAGTCCCTGCTTCGCGCGCGTCTGCCCCCTGGGTCATACCCATTGCCTCGTGCAGCTCGGGCCGGAGCGGGTGCTGGCCGGTTTAGAATCCGGGCTTCGTCTTCCCCACCGGGACCCGTCGCCATGAGGATCGCCCCCGCCCTGCTTTGCCTGGCACTCGCCGCGCCCGCCATGGCGGCGACGGATCCGGCCTACGTGAAGTCCGTGGAGGAATGGCGCGCGCGCGCCGAGGCGTCCCTGCGCAAGGACAACGGCTGGCTCACCCTCGCCGGCCGCTACGTGATGAAGCCGGGCGTGAACACCTTCGGCACCGGCGCGGCAAACGACATCGTGTTCCCGCGGGGCCTCGGGCCCGATCGCATGGGCACGGTGACCGTGGCGCCGGGGCGGGTCGTCGTGCAATTGGCGCCGGGCCTGCAGATGACGAAGGACGGCATTCCCATGACCGACAAGGTGATGGGCACGAGCCCCGACGAGGCCGACTGGGTCGCCATGGGGCGCGCGGCGTTCCACGTGATCGAGCACGACGGACGCTACATCCTGCGGCTCGCCGACAACCGGAGCGCCACGCGCCGCGATTTCGCGGGACGCGCATGGTATCCCGTCGACGAGCGCTACCGCGTGCAGGCGAAGTACGTGGCCTACGATCCGCCGCGCAAGATCGCCATCGTGAACGTGATCGACGAGGTGTCCCAGGAGAGCGCGCCGGGCTACGTGGAATTCCGCCTGCACGGCAAGGCGTATCGGCTCGACGCGGTGGGATACGACGAGGGCCTCTTCTTCATCTTCCGCGACGCCACCGCCGGCAAGACCACCTACCGGCCGGGGCGATTCCTGTACGTCGACCATCGGCCCGCGTCCGGCGCCACGTTCGCGCTCGATCTGAACCGCGCGTACAACCCGCCCTGCGCGTTCAGCAAGTTCACCACCTGCCCGCTGCCGCCGAAGCAGAACGTCCTCGCCACGCCCATCGAGGCGGGTGAGCGATATCCGCCGCGAAAGCACGGGTAGCGCACGGGCAACGCAGATCCCGGCGAATGGCTCAGAGG
>JAAOZZ010000405.1 GCA_012274175.1 Betaproteobacteria bacterium | reverse complement strand
CACGTTGTGCAGCTCGTCGGAGCGGGAAAGCGCGGGCAGCCGGAATCCGAGCCCCACGATGAGGAAGACGTGCAGGGCGATGGACGTGACGATCGCCACCTGCATCGAGGCGACGAGCCCGAAGCGCTCGAGCAGGAAATCGGAAAACGAAACGAGGGCGTCGGGCGATGGCTGCGCTGACTGCATCGGCAGTGCTACGGCCTTCGGGCGGAACGGCGCGACATGAGCGGGAATTGTAGGTTATTTACCCGCGTAGCGGCACAGCACGTTGGCCTCCCACAGGTCGATCTCGCCGAAGGCCACGCGCACCTTTTCGCCCGCCGACGCCGCCGGAAGCCCGATCGCCCGGCAGACGAGCGGCAGCCCCTCGATGCGCACCAGTTCGTCGCGGATCACCACCGCGTCGGCCGATTCGATGGCTTCCTGCATCAGGTAGCGCAGGCACCAGTAGCGCTCGAGGAGCCGCTGGTGCTCCGCATAAGCGTCGTAGGCATCCTCGAAGTCGCGCGCGGCGGCGGCGAGCTCGTCGCGGGTA
Organism: Betaproteobacteria bacterium; assembly: GCA_012274175.1. GTDB lineage: Bacteria > Pseudomonadota > Gammaproteobacteria > Burkholderiales > Usitatibacteraceae > Usitatibacter. Next base: position 2,840 of record JAAOZZ010000405.1, on the reverse strand, counting down.
TATGGCGGCGGCTCCTCGCGCAGGAGTGCCGCGAGCTGGCGCTGGTTGGCGAGGTCGCAATAGCGCCTGAGCGGAGAGCTCGTCCACGCGTAGTGGGAAACCCCGAGCCACTCATGGGCGGCGGGGTCCACTTCCATGCGCGTGCGGGTGCCCTTCTGGTTGCGGTAGATGGCCGGCGCGCCGTGCTGGGCGAGCCATTTGCCCCACGTCGAGTTCACGTAAATCATCAGCTCCGAAACCACCATGTCGACGGGCGTGCCGCGCCGGCGCGGCTCGATCGCGACGCGGCCTTCGGCCACGCGAATCGTGTAGTCGAGGCGGTCGCTGCGCTCCTCGCCCGCGCCGCGCAGGGCCTTGAGCGCCCGGGCGAGGCGCCACAGCGTGAAGAGGTCCTCGCCATGGGGCCCCGCGACGAAGCCCGCGGCCACCGCCTCGTCGTTCAAGCGCGTATCGAGCTCGGCCAGCCGCAGGTTGGATTCGATGCGGACCGACTCCAGGCGCGATTCCGTGTGGAGCACCTCGAGGCTCGCGCCATCGACGTCGAGATAGAGGGAAAGCGCCGGGACGCTGCGGCCTTGGGCGAGGGTGGACCGCTCGACCGCCGGCTCCGGCAGCATCGTGATCTTGCCGCCCGGGAAATAGACGGTGGACAGGCGCTCGCGGGCGATCGCCTCGAGGGGCTCGCCGCGGCCGAAGAACAGCGCCGGCGCCGCGATGTGGATGCCGATCCGCAGCCTTCCGCCCTCGGCTCGCTCCACGGAAAACGCGTCGTCGATCTCCGTGGTGTCGGCATCGTCGATGGAGAACGCCGGCGCGCTCGCGCTGGGCAGTGGCGGCGGCTCGGCGAGAGCCTCCAGGGCGGGAAATCCGGTGCCGTTCGGAAAGCGCTCGAAGCGGAACCGGCGCATGAAGTAATCCTCGGGGCCCGCGAGCGCCCCGGCGAGCGCCAGCACGCGCTGCGGCGACATGCCCCTGCCGTGGGCCGCCTGGTCCAGCGCTTTCCACTCGAGGCTCATCTTGTCGGGCTTGAAGAGCAGCGCGTCGACGCGCTCGCCGATCGCTTCGGGCAGCCGTCCGGCCGCGAGCTCGGCGGACCAGGCGTCGATGCGCTCCTGCTGCATGCGCCTCTTCTCGTGCCCGGCGAGCGCGGCCTTGAGGTTGGCCTCGGGCGCGGCCTGGTAGCGGCCCTTGCCGCGCTTGTAGAAGTACATCGGGTTGGCGTGCAACGCGAGGGCCACGGCCGCCGATTCCTGGGGCGTGGGCGCGCGGCCGAAGTATTCTCTCGCGAGCGCGTCGAAGGAGAACTCGTCGCTGCCGCTCACTTCCCACAGGAACTGCGGGTCGAGGGGCTCGGACAGGCGCTGGGCCTCGGGCATGAATGCCGCGAGCGATTGGCCGTCGAACCGCAGCAGGATCGCCGCCGCCTTCACCTTCGAGCGCTTGCCGTGGGCGGCCTCCACCTGGAGCGAGGCGCCGGCTTCCGAGAGGATCGTGCCCACGCGGAACGCTCCGTCCTCCTCGAACAGGACCTGGGTCATCGCCCCGCCGCCCACTCGACCAATTCCGGGACGTGCTCCGGAAACGAGCTGAGGGCGTGGTCGCCGCCGCGCACCACGGTCTGGCAGGCGCCTTCGTAGAACGCGACCGCTTCGCGATAGTCGAGCACGTCGTCGCCGGTTTCCACGAAGAGCCCGTAGCGCTCGGGACGGGTGATGGACTTTGGGTCGAGCGCCATCAGCTCGCCCACGTGCTCCACCGTGAGCTCGAAGGTCTCGCCGGTGTACAGGTTGCGCTGCGTCCCCAGGTAGCGGCCGAAGTGCCGGTGCGGATGCACGGCGGGGTTGAGCAGGGCAGCACGGCAGCCGAGGCGCTCGGCCAGCACCGTCGCGTAAAAGCCGCCGAGGGAGCTGCCCACAAGCGTCAGCTCTCCCGGCGCGACGTCCCGGCACGCGGCTGCGGCCTGCTCGATGGCCGTCGCGGGCCGGTGATGCAGCTGCGGCACCACGTAGTCGATGCCGCTCACGCATCGGCGCAGGTAGTCGCCCAGCATCACCGCCTTGCGCGAGGCGGGCGAGCTCACGAATCCATGCAGGTACACGATGGTGCTCACGGGCGGCGCTCCGCTCTCACAGGTCCACGCTTCCGCGGCCCAGCTCGATCACATCCCCGCCCACGAAGATCGCGCCGCCCCGGACCCGCAGCCGCAGCGTCGAAGGACGCGCGAGCGCCTCGCCCTGGGACACCACGCGCTCGATGTCGGCCCCGGGGCGCGTCGCGCAGAACCAGCCTCCCAGGTTGGCGCAGGCCGATCCGGTCGCCGGGTCCTCGAGGATGGCCGCGCCGGAGGGAAAGAAGAAACGGGATTCCACCCGGCCTTCGCCGTCTCCCGCGTCGGCGAACACGTAGGCCATGCTCTGGCCGTCCTCGCTCCTCAGGCGTGAGAAGACGTCGCCGCGGGGGCGCGCATCCCGCACCGCGCGCCGCGTCGCCACGGGCACCAGGAGCTGTTCCTTGCCGGCGTCGACCCACAGGGGGCGCGCTCCGATGTCCGCTTCCCCGAGCCGCAGCATCGACGCGAGCTCTGCGCGGGACTCCTCGACCTCGCGCCAGCGAGGAGCGCGCGCCGCGAGCGTCCAGCGATCCCCCACGGCGCTCACGGGGATGATTCCCGCGATCATCTCCAGCGTGAGCGCATCGCCTCCGCCGGCCAGGGACCGGACGACATGGGCGGTGCCCAGGGTCGGGTGCCCCGCGAACGGCATCTCGTAGCTCGGCGTGAAGATGCGCACCCGGGCGCTCGCCCGCTCCGAGGGCAGGATGAACGTGGTTTCCGACAGGTT
>JAAOZZ010000404.1 GCA_012274175.1 Betaproteobacteria bacterium | reverse complement strand
ATCGTCATCACCTCGGCGAGGCCCAGCGGCTCCTCCTGGGCGACCGTGGCCACCATCGCGTGGGCGGAGGCGGCCCCGATGGTTCCCGCGAGCTGCAGCTCGGCGAAATCCAGCAGCTCGGCATCGGCCCGCAGCTCCTCGGCCGAGGCCCTGCCCCGGGCGGCGGCGTAGGCGCGGAAGAGCTCCGCGGACCGGGCCGGGCCCAGGAAGCGCGCGAGGAGCGCCTGCAAGGCCGCGGGGGAGGCGGTGGAGCGCCACGCAAGGCCGCGCTCCGCCCCCTGCTCGAAGACGTCGACGAACAGCGCCGCCTGGCTTTGCCCCACCGCGCTCTGGCGGCCGGTGAGCGAGACCAGCATGTACGCGCCCACGTTGGCGATCATGCTCCAGATCATCGAATGGGTGACCGTGTCCAGCCCGGCCAGCCCGAAGAGCTCCGTGGGGCGCAGCAGCTCGATGCCGAACGGGCCGGCCTCGGTCACGTGCATCCCGAACCATCCCGAGCGGGCGAACGCCGGGAGCAGGAGCGTGTAGAACCACACGGCGAAACCCGCCGACAGGCCCGCGAGCGCCCCGTTGCGGCTTCCGCCCTTCCAGTACAGGCCGATGAGGAACGCGGGTGCCAGCTGTGCCACCGCGGCGAACGACACCAGCCCGATCGACACCAGCGCGTACGCTTCTCCCGCCGCGACGAAATAGAAATATCCGAGCAGCAGGATCGCCACGATCGCGCCGCGGCGGATGTCCAGCAGCAGGCGGGTGAAATCCGCCCTGCGGGCCACGTCGAGGCGCTTCCAGCGGAGCAGGATCGGCATCACCAGGTCGTTGCACACCATCGTGGACAACGCGATGGTCTCCACGATCACCATGCTGGTGGCCGCTGAGATGCCACCGATGAACACCAGCAGCGTGAGCGCCTCCATGTGGTGCGCCATCGGCAGCGACAACACGAAGCTGTCCGCGTCGGCCCCGAGGGGGAACGTGAGCAGCCCGCCGAAAGCGATCGGCAGCACGAACACGTTGATCGCGAGCATGTACAGGGGAAAGAGCCACACCGCGGTGTTCAGGTGCCGCTCCTCCACGTTCTCGATCACCGTCACCTGGAACTGGCGCGGCAGGAACACGATCGCGAGCATCGAGAGCACCGTCATCCAGGACCAGCTGGCGAGCGCGCCCTCGCCCGAGAGCGGCGCCATCAGGGGCGCCAGGTCGGGACGGCGGGCCGCGCGCTCGACGATGTCGCCGAAGCCGTCGAAAAGCCCGTAGGTCACGTAGAGGCCCACCGCGAGGAACGCCACCATCTTCACCAGGGACTCGAAGGCGACCGCGGCCACCATGCCCTCGTGGCGCTCGCCCACGTCGACCTGGCGGGTGCCGAAGGCGATGGCGAAAAGCGCCATGGCAATCGCCACGTACAGCGCCGTCACCTGCAGGAAGGGCATCGTGCCGCCCGGCTGCGGGACCACGACGTCGGGGTATTGCAGCAGGATCTGGAAGCTCGACGAGACCGCCTTCAGCTGCAGCGAGATGTAGGGCAGGATGCCGAGCACCGCGATCACCGTCACCAGGCCGCCCAGCAGCGCGCTCTTGCCGTAGCGCGAAGCGGCGAAGTCGGCGAGCGAGGTGATGCGCGCGAGCTTGCTCACCCGGATCATCTTGCGCACCACGAACCACCACAGCAGGATCATCAGCGTGGGGCCGATGTAGGTCGGCATGAAGCCCACGCCGTCGTGCGCCGCGCGCCCCACGCTGCCGTAGAACGTCCACGCGGTGGCGTACACGCCCAGCGAAAGGCTGTAGATCACCGGGTTGGCGATGATCGACCGGCCGGCCCTCGCCCGCCGGTCGGCGTACCACGCGATCGCGAACAGCGCTCCGATGTAGCTGAACGGGACGAGGACGACGACCCAGCTCTGCAGCATGTCCTAGTCGGTACGGTGCAGGACGACCACGGCGAACGCGAGCACGATCAGCAGCGCCCACGCGGCGAAGAGATACAGGAACAGCAGCGGCAAGCCGAGCACGAAGGCGTGGCGGTTGAAGAGCGCCAGCAGCGGATAGTTGAACAGCAGGCAGCCGAGCAGGAAGAGGCCGGCCAGCTTCTGTGCCTTGCGGCTTGGAGCGCTCACCGTCCCTCCCCGTCACCCCTTGGGCGCGAACGCCTTCAGAGGTTCTGCTTGAGCTGCTCGAGGATCGCGGGGTTCTCGAGCGTGGACACGTCCTGGGTGATCGCCTCGCCCTTGGCGATCGAGCGCAGCAGGCGGCGCATGATCTTGCCCGAGCGCGTCTTGGGCAGGTTGTCGCCGAAGCGGATGTCCTTGGGCTTGGCGATGGGGCCGATCTCCTGGGCCACCCAGTCGCGCAGCTCGATCGCCATCTTCTTCGCCTCTTCCCCGCTCGGGCGCGGCCCCTTCATCACCACGAAGGCGACCACTGCCTCTCCCGTGAGGTCGTCGGGGCGTCCCACGACGGCCGCTTCCGCCACGAGCTTCGAGTTGGCGACCAGCGCCGACTCGATCTCCATGGTGCCCAGCCGGTGGCCGGAGACGTTCAGCACGTCGTCGATGCGTCCCATGATGCGGTAGTAGCCGTCCTCGTCGGTGCTGGCGCCGTCGCCCGCGAGGTAGTACCTGCCCTGGAAATCGTCGGGGTAGTAGCTCTTGCGATAGCGCTCGGGGTCGCCCCAGATGTTGCGGATCATCGACGGCCACGGGCGCGTGATCACGAGGATGCCGCCCTTGCCCTTGCCCACGGGATGGCCGGTCTCGTCGACGATGTCGGTCATGATGCCCGGCAGCGGCAGCGTGCACGAGCCGGGCTTGAGGGGTGTGGCGCCGGGCAGCGGCGTGATCATGTGGCCGCCGGTCTCGGTCTGCCACCAGGTGTCCACCACCGGGCAGCGCGAGCCGCCCACGGTCTGGT
>JAAOZZ010000403.1 GCA_012274175.1 Betaproteobacteria bacterium | reverse complement strand
CAGCCCCGCGTGGCGACGCGGCTTCGACGCCTTGGCGCGGGCGACGGGCGGGAACCCACCCCGCCTCGCCGGCGGGTCGCGCCGTTCCGGGTCGATCCCCCGGACGGGCCTGCGTCGACCGAGGCTCGCCGCCGCGGCGCGCTGCCGCAACCTCCCCCGCCTTTCCTTCCCTGCGGCCTAGTTTTCCGGTCGTTCATCCCGCGATTTTCGCGCTTCGTCGCTTTCCGGTGGAACGGCCTTCGCGCGCCTCCCACAATGCGTCCATCGTCAACGCAGCCAGTGGGAGCAACGCCATGAACACCTTCGCGATCCTCATGAGTTTCGTCTTCTTCGCGCCGATGGCGCTCACCGTCGTGCTCGACGTCGCCACCGTGCGGTACCCGGCCTAGGACGTGCGCCGGCGCACAGCGCGGCGTCCGTTATTCGGTACTTCCGGCAGTGAATTTGTCATGGAACGGTCACCGTGCGCAGCCTAGGATTGCAGCCATGAACATCCGCATCGCATCCGCCCACGGCGCCGCCTGGCGCCAGCGCTTCCTCGCCATCGCGCGCCAGGTCGAGGCGGCGGGTGCGCGGCCGGACGTGCACGGGCGGCGCGCCATGCGTCCCCGATTCCCGGCCCGGGGCGTTCCCGCCGGTCGCCCTTGCGCCCCCGGCATCGCCTGACCCCGATTTCTCCTCCTTGAAAGCCGGGCGCTTGCCCGGCTTTTTCTTTCCGCAGGTGTGCGCCAAGTCACTCATAGATTTGGCGAAAGTCGGATACACTGGCTTTCGCACCCACCCGGACCGCGCCTCGCGCCATGGACCCTGCCGCCTCCTCGAGCCGTTTCGAGACCGAGATCGCCCGCTACAACCATTGGCGGGAGGAGCTCACGCAATCGGTCCACGCCTACCACGACTGGCTCGAGGCGAACGGCCAGCTCGACGTGCAGCAGTCGATCCGCTTCTACGACCTGCTGGAGAACCTGAACAAGGGCCGGCTCATGCTCGCCTTCCTCGCGGAGTTCTCGCGCGGCAAGTCCGAGCTCATCAACGCCCTTTTCTTCTCGAGCTTCAAGGAGCGCCTGCTGCCCTCCGACGTGGGCCGCACGACGATGTGCCCCACGGAGATCTTCCACGATCCGAGCGAGGAGCCGTACCTGAAGCTGCTCTCGGTGGAGACGCGCTACCGGGACGAGTCGATCACGCAACTGAAGAACATGCCGGTCGAGTGGAGCAAGATCCGGCTGAACACGGGCTCGGCCAAGGACATGAAGCAGGCGCTGAAGGCGCTCGCCGACACGAAGAAGGTCTACGCGCTGGAGGCCCGCATGCTGGGCCTGGCGCCGATGTTGAACGAGAACGGCGAGCTGCCGGGCGAGGAGGAGCTCGTGGAAGTGCCCGCCTGGCGCTACGCGATGATCAACTACCCGCACCCGCTGCTCACCAACGGGCTCGCGATCCTCGACACGCCGGGCCTGAACGCGCTCGGCATGGAGCCCGAGCTCACCGTGAGCACGGTCCCCAACGCCCACGCGATCCTCTTCCTGCTCTCGATCGACACCGGCGTGACCCGCAGCGACCTCGAGATCTGGGAGCGCTACGTGCGCCCGGGGTTGCCGCAGAAGATCGCGGTGCTCAACAAGATCGACCTCATGTGGGACGAGCTGAAGACCGCCGCCGAGGTGGAGAAGGCCGTGGCGCGCATGGTGCAGACCACCGCCCAGCAGCTGCAGCTGCCGCGCGAGCACATCTTCGCCCTCTCCGCCCAGAAGGCCCTGCTCGGGCGCATCCGCGAGGACGCGGGGCTCGTGAGGAAGAGCGGCATCGAGGAGCTCGAGCGCTTCCTCGCCGAGGAGATCGTGCCGATGCGCAGGCAAATCCTGTGCAAGGCGGTGGTGAGCGAGATCGGCGGCATGATGATGTCGTCGCGCGCGCAGGTGGGCAAGAAGCAGGACGCCAACGGGGCGCAGGTCGCGGAGCTGAACGGCCTGGTGGGCAAGAGCCGCGACGTGGTGACCAAGCTCTGGGGCCGCATCACCGCCGAGAAGAACGCGTACAACTCGGCGCTCGCCGAGTACAAGGTGAACCACGCCGCATTCACCGCCAAGCGCTCGTCCATCATGGACATGCTCAACGCGGCCAAGCTCGACGTGGCGCTCGCCAAGAGCGCCCAGGCGATCGAGGATTCCTGGACCACCATCACGCTGCAGCGCGGCATGAACGAGCTGGTGAAGCTCATGAGCCAGGACTTCGAGAGCGTGTTCTCCGCCTCCGAGGACATCAAGAAGCTCATGCAGGGCGTCTACAACACGTTCATCGAGAAGTTCGGCTTCCAGAAGATGGTGCTGCCGTCGCTCGACCTGGACCCCCACCGCACGAAGCTGAAGCTCCTGGTGCACGAGACCGAGGCGTTCGTGAAGGACCCGGTCAACGTGATCGCCACGGAGAAGAGCTTCCTCGTGAAGAAGTTCTACCGCACGCTGGTGAACCAGGCGCGGACCATCTTCGGCGACGCGAAGACCCAGACCGAGCGCTGGATCCAGGCGGTGACCCTGCCGCT
>JAAOZZ010000402.1 GCA_012274175.1 Betaproteobacteria bacterium | reverse complement strand
GCTCAAGCATTTCGGCGCCGCGATGGCGAGCTTCGGATCCTCCGCGCTCTTCCACATGCTGGGAGTGACGCCCGAGGCCGCGCGCCTCGAGGACGTGGCCGATGCAAACCTTCCGCGATCGCGCGTGGGCCGCGAAGAGATCCGCGCGTTGTCGGCCTCGTATCGCGAGAGCGGCCCGATCGACGTGGTGGTGTTTTCCGCCCCGCAGCTGAGCCTGCTCGAGCTGGCGGTGCTCGCCCAGATGTGCGAAGGCCGCCGGTTCGTGGTGCCGATGCTCGCGGTGACGAGCCCGCAGGTCAAGCCCGACGCGGACCGCATGGGGTTCACCGAGCGCATCGAGGCGGCGGGCGGCAACGTGCTCTCGGGCATGTGCTTCTACCAGTCCTATGCGCGCGAGATCGCCGAGGCCAACGGCTGGAAGCGGCTCGTGACCAACAGCGCGAAGATGGTGAATATCCTGGGAGGCTACGGATACCGGCCCATGCTGGGATCCATGGAGGAGTGCGTGGAAGCCGCGTGCAGCGGGAGGCTTGCGTGAGCGCCCGGGAATGGCGCGCGACCCACGCCATGGGCGGTCCCGTCGAAGGCGTGGCCCTGGTGGCGAAGGACGGTTTCTCCGCCCGCTACGACCTGGACCGCATCCGCGGCGTCTTCTCGCGTCCGCAGCACCAGCTCGCGGGGCAGTCCTACGTAGGACGCATCCTCGTGATGGACACCGTGAAGGGCGGCGTCGCCTCGGCGTGGATGCTGAACGAGATGAAGTCGAGGGGCGTCGTGCCCCTGGCCCTCGTCTTCAATACCGTGAACCCGATCATCGCCCAGGGCATGGCGCTCGCCGACCTGCCGATGCTCGCGGGATTCGACGGCGACATCACGGAGCACCTGCGCACCGGAGACCGGATCGCGCTGGTGCCCGGCGAGCGCCTGCTGCGGCTCCTCGGCCGCGATGCCTGATCGGGCGCGCGCTCCCATGCCGCGACATCGCCTCCCTGCGTCACGGGATCAGGTAGATCGGGCTCGACCAGGCGAGGTTGCCGTCCTCGAGGGTGACGCACACGTACAGCGCATGGTCGCGGCTGCGATCGATTTCGATGCGCCGCTCGTGGCGAACGCCGCGGTGCGCGTTCTCGTCGGGGAGCCGGAACACGCGGATGCGGCGCTTGATGCCCTGAGCGTCGAACACGCGGTCCTCGTAGCCGATGTCGGCGATGGGAATCTCGGCCTTCACCAGCGCGGTGTCGATGCGCAGCGTCCCCGCCTTCCCGTCCGCGAGCCACGCATCGAAGCCGCCGAAGTTGCCCGTGGAAAGCGCGGACCACTTGAGGCTCGCCGGACCCGTCTGCTCCACCTGCTTGTCGAGGTTCCACAGGTTGACCGGACGGATGCGCTCCACGGTGTTGCCCGTGAGGGTCGCGGTCCCGTCCCAGATGGTCTGCCGGCCGCGGCCCCGGTACTCGCTGCCTTCCCAGACCACGCGGATGCGCTTTCCAAGCTCGCCGCGCCCGTAGGGCCGCACCGTTTCCAGCACCTGGGCGCGATCGCGGATCTCGATGCGTTCGATGGGCACCGAGGAAAGCGCTTCGACGCGGAAGAGGGCCGAGCCGTCGGCGGTGCGCACGATGTCGCCCATCATCGCGGATTTCGCGGGGCGGCTCGTGGTGGCGCCCAGCCCCGGGTCGTCGGCGAAGACCTGTGCGTCGTGCTCGAACGCCGCGGAAGTGTCCAGCACGATGCGGCATCCCGTCGTCGCGTAGTGATGGCGCTTGCGCAGCGCATCGAAGAGTTCCCGGCGCGTGAGCCCGGCGGCGAGCACGCACGACAGTCCGCCGTAGGCCCCGAAGAGGGACGCTCCGGGATGGCTCGCGCCGTGGCGCCCCTTGTGGCCGTCGCTGTTGGCGAGGATGCCCACGCGGTAGCCCTGCTCGAACGCGTCCTCCACCAGCCACTCGAAGGTGCCCCAGTCGGAATGGACCTCGACCGCGCGCTCGATGCGCGCATCGTGGGACATCTTGATGTCGGCGTAGCGCCCGCCGATGTGGGCGAACACCACGCAATCCTCGCCCTTGAGCGAGCGGAAGAGGGCGTCGGCGCTGTTGGCGTCGGTGGCCACGTCGGAGCGGTCCTCGATCAGCGCGTGGTGGGAGCGGTGGATCTGCCGGCCCTCGTCCATGAACATCACGTTGCGGTCGCCCCCGAGGCCCGTGTTGCCCGACCACTCGTAGCCCGGGAACATGATGAATGCGCCGTCGCGGTTGAATTCCGCCGAGAGCCGGTTCAGCTCCTCCCAGAAGGGTGTAGTGATCTGGAAGTCGTTGCCCTGGTGGCTCATGGCGTCGAGGAACGCGCGGTCGCGCCCGAACTCGATCAGCTCCCGGGCCGAGTTGGTCCCGATGGTCTCTTCCGATTGCCCATGCAGGTCGCACCAGTACGGGAGGAGCGCCGCTTCCTCGACGATCCGAAGCGGATTGCTCGTGCACACGAGGCCGCCGGATTCGTCGCGCACCTCGATCGCGAGGTCCCCGGCGGCATCGCACGAGAGGCCCTCCACGACCTTCGCGTATTCGCCGGCTCCCATCGAGATCGTGGCGGGCAGCCCCGCCACCGGAAGGCTCGACGCGAGGCGGAACGTGCCGCGCACGCGGTGGGACGGATTGCCCCACTTGTCCTCACCCTTGAATCCCAGCCTGAAGGCCTGCCCGCGCCGGCGAAGCGTCGGAAGCACCGCCTTGTAGAGCACCGGCGGTCCCGCCACCACGGAAATGCTCGGCTGCTCGGGGAGCTCCACGTATTCGTACGTGGCCCACGCGTCCACGAGCACGCGGAACTCGAACGTCGGCTCGTGGAACGTCTGGATGCGGATGCCGGGAGAGCCGCCGCGGCGGTCTCCGAAGCGCACCGTGATGCGGTCTCCTTCCCGCAGGAACCCGCGCACGATCCGGATGAAAAGCGTCTTGTCCCACGGGCGGATGTTGCGCTTGCCGTCGTACTGCACCTCGAGCACCGCGCCGTTGGAAGCCTCGACGGTGGTGTAGTTCCATCCCTTCGGGTCGGTGAACTGGGGCCGTCCCATGTCGGAGGCGAAGCGATGGACGATCTTGATGGAGCCCGTGTCGTCGATGCCGAAGAAGCCGGCGGTGTAGGTGAGGGTGAACGACTGGAAGCTTCCCGCCTCGAACTCGCCCTTCGGCGAGATCTCGGCGCTTCCCATGCGGTGCGCGAAGTAGGTGGAGTGGGGCATGGCGGGCCTGGCGAATTTCGGAAGTCGGCATCATCCCACGAGTTCGGGCGATCCGGCATCGTGCGCGGCTTTGCGGCGCGGAGGACATGAAGAAAATGG
>JAAOZZ010000401.1 GCA_012274175.1 Betaproteobacteria bacterium | reverse complement strand
GGTTGGTAGGCCCAGCCGGCGAGCCCGCCGCGAATGGCGCCGCCGCTCGCGAAGTCGCTCGCGGTGCCGCCGGTGAATGCGGGAACGAGGCCGGCTTGCGCGGAACCGTAGGACGTGTAGCCGCGCAGCAGGTTGCCTTCCCGCGAGATGTTGGATTGCGTGGCCTGGCCGGGAATCGGCGAGGCGCTGGTCACGAACACGACGTCCTGCAGGTGGTTCGGGTCCAGGGAGAGGTTCGACGACGCGTCGATGGTCACGAATCCGAGGCCATTGTTGCCTACCAACGGCGTGCCGTTGGCCTGGGCGGTGGTGAGCAACGGGGTGTCGCTCGGGGAAAAGCTGCGCACGTCGCCCGTTGCCGTGGCGCTGGCACTGCCGGCCGCGGGTTTCGCGTTGACCATGTTCGTGGCCGCGTCGGATATGAAGGTGGGCGTCGGGATGAAGCGCGGCGGCTCCGTGCCCTGCACCATCACCGTCTGGCCGGGACCGGTGATGAGGGTGCGCTCGAGCGATGCGTCGGCCATGATGTTGGTGACCGCGTGGCTGCCCTCGATGGTGTGGTTCACGGTGATGGGCGATTCGCCGTGCCCTTCCCCGGCTACGCTCGGGTCGCAGTCCTTGCCGTCGCACGCGTAGAGGATGTTGCCGGAGCCGCGGATGCCCACGGTCGCCACCCGCGTCTTCATCACGAACTTGTCCCGGTTGCTCGCGGCGATGAGGCCGGTGAAGGCGCGCAGGGTCCCTCGCAGCAGGCTCAACACCACGCCCTGGGTGGACTCCTTCGCCTCCGGATAGCGCTCGATGGCGAACTGCGTGTTGGGCCTGAGCGACAGCCGCGCCTGGTCGACCATGGTGAGCTGCGCCATGCCGTTGGCGCCGGTCACGATGTGATCGCCGGAGTCCACGGGCGTGCCGCGGGCGGCGGCCACGCGCTGCCCGTTCGCCTTCACCAGGCTCACGTCTCCCACCACGAAGGTGAATTGCCCCGCGGCGGCGGCGGCGGCGAGCGGCGCGAGCGCCACCACCGCGGCGGCGAGCAGGCGAAGCGCTTGGCAGGATCGGGCTCGGTTCATGGCAGCTCTCCGGTCGCTAGTTCATGTCGCAGCGGATCGTGGACGAGATCTCGCTGCGATCGAAATCGTAGATGTCGATGTTGGAGGAATTGCGCGAGTACGTGTACTGCAGGCGCAGCGCGCATTTGTCGCGGAAGGTCCAGGCGACGCCCAGCGTCGCGTCGGCGTAGGTATCGCGCCCCTTCTCCACCGTGGTCGAGCGCGCGAAGGAATCCTGGTCGCGCCGGGCGATGAGCCCCACGGAACCGTAGAGCTGCACCTTCGGGTCGAGGGAGTACTGGAGCACGGAGCGCACGCCCGCGAGATTCTTGCTCTTCGAGGTGGTCGTGCCGGGTGTCGCGCCCGTGAAGTCGTTGCGCGCGCGGTCGTCGGTGACGAACGCCGTGACGTACAGCAGCGGCACGCCCTTCCTCTCGAAGCTGTGCAGCCACGAGCCCGACAGGTACACCTGGTCGAAGTCCTCCACCGAGTTCGTCGGGAAACGCACGGCGTTCAGTTGCAGGCCCAGCCCCACCTGGGTCTTGGAGTCGAGCGCGTGCCTCCAGTCGACCGTGGCCCCGCCCATGCGCCGGTCGTTGGTGGGCTGCGGGTCGCCGGGCGCGTCTCCCTGCTGCCAGTACCCGTTGTAGTACGCCCCGAAACGCCACTGGTTCGGGCCCTCGTTGAGCGCCCCGCCGCCGTGCAGCTCCGCAGCATAGGAATTGAAATCCGATTCTCCGGCGTAGCCGCGTCCGTGGACTTCGCCGCCGCCGAAGGCGCTCCAGCCGCGGGTGAGCGGGCGGAAGTAGTCGGCGCCGGCGCCGGCCTGCAGGAAAGCCGCCGAGCGCTTGATCGCGTTGCCCGTGGGCTCGATGCCGCTCAGGTTGAACGATTGCTGCGCGGCGGCACCGAAATTTACCGGTACGCCGGTGATGTTGGAGTCGTAGCCCAGGCCCAGCTCGCCGTAGCGCGCCCAGCCTGCCTGGGTCTGGTGCTTGCGCTCTTCGATCGCCTGGAGGTAGCGGCCGATCGCCTCCCGGGCCGCAGGTGGCGGATTCTCGTCGCGCAGCTTCTCGAACGCCGCCTGGGCGAGGTCGAAGGAGCCGGCCGCGTAATAGGCGCGGGCGAGGTCCATCTGCGCCCCGGCGTGGTTGGGCATCACGGCGAGCACGCGCTCGAAGGCGATGATCGCTTCGTCCAGGCGCCCGCTGTCGAGCGCCGCAACACCCAGCAGGTAGTCAAATTCGGGTTGGCCCGACATGCGGTCCTGGGCGGCGGAGAGCTCCTCGTAGGCCTGCTTCGGGTTGCCGGCGGCGAGCAGCCCGCGGGCATGGGAGACGAGGGCGGAGTCCTGGGCGCCCGCCACGGCAGGCGCCAGCGCCGCGAAAAGGGCAACGAGAGCGACTGCGCAGAGCCGTGCGCGCTCCTTCATGGCGGGTTTTCCTTGTTATGGGTACGGGAAGCCGCCCCTTCCCAGGGCGCTGGACGCGCGCCCGGACGGCTCCGGCCGATGGTATTCCTGTTGATTGTCCAAGGCAACGAACGCGCCCGGTGGGATAATCCACGGTCCATTCCGCGTCGAGGCGCCCGATGAACGACCGCTCCCGGGATCCCGCTCCAGGCCACGCCGAGCCGGTCCTCGCCACCCAGGTGGACGACGGCGTGGCGCGGCTCACGCTCAACCGCCCGCGCCAGTACAACGCCCTTTCGGCGGCGCTGCTGCGCTCGCTGCACGAGACCCTCGACCGCCTCGGCGCCGATGCCACGGTGCGCGTCGTGACCATCACGGGCGCCGGGCCCGCATTCTGCTCCGGACACGACCTGACGG
>JAAOZZ010000400.1 GCA_012274175.1 Betaproteobacteria bacterium | reverse complement strand
GCCCATGTTGTGCCCGACCTCGTGGATGAACACGAGCTCGCAGCCCGCGACGCACCCCTGGATGGTCGAGTACATGAAGTTCGCCGACACCGGGGCGCCGACCCACGCGAGCCCGCTGCCGCCGAAGTCCGCGCCGTTGCGCAGGAACGAGACCACGTCGGCGCCGTACTGCGTGCGCAACGTCTCGATGTTCGAGAACACGCCCACACCCCCGCCGCTCACCGGCGTGATGTCGTTCAGCGCCGTGTTGTCGCTGTTGGCGTCGGGGTAGTCCACCACGGTCGCGTTCACCAGGCGCAGCGTGATGGCGACCTCGCTGTCCGCGTAGGCGGTGTTCGCCCGCGTAACGAGGAAGTTCAGGCGCGTCATGAGGTTGCCGCCGAGGCGGTCGGCGAGGCCCTTGGTCACGACGAACATCAGGTCCACCACGTACTGCGGCGTGGGCGTGGATTTCGGATCGGCCACGGTGTTGACGCCGCGCACGGCCATCATCGTCGTGGGCGCGTTGAACTGCTGCTCGACACGCTTGCCGGGAGGAGGGGGCGTGATGGAGTCGTTGCCCAGGTTGATCACGGGGACATGGGGCGCTTCCGCCGTCATGTCGATCAGCCAGTCGTTGCCCTGCCCCGGGACGATCCGGAAGCTCCCGAGGGGCGAGTCGATCACGCCGTAGGTGCCGCCGGGCCCGTTGGTGAGGATGATGCGGTTGTTGTTGCCGCGCTCGAGGAAGTAGCCGATCCACGAGCGGATCCCGTTGCCCTGGTCCTCGGCCAGTTCGAAGACGATGTCGTGCGACCGGCCGTTGGGCAGCGACAGGTGGGCGGTCTGCTGGGGCTTCATCGCGAAGAGCTCGGCCACGTTCAGGCGGATCGGCACGGCCTGGGAGTGCGCGCCCGGCGCGTTGGGCGACGAGGGCACGCCCGCGAAGGGCATGAGGATCTCGGGCTTGGCGGGGCCGGACTGGCCGAAGGCGGGCGTCGCCGCGCACAGCAAGACCAGCAGAAGTCGGAACAGCGACTGCTTCATGGGAGCGCTCCCTGTGCGCGGACGGCGGCGGATGGGCTGTCTCGTGGGACGGCCCGATTTGTACGCGGACGCTACCTCGGCGGTCCCCGTCTCGTCAATGGACGATTCGGCATTGGCCGCGGCGAGGCGGCCGGGCGCTCAGGTGGTGGAGCGCAGGGGACGAGTTTCCGGGTCGGGCGTGCGCCGGCCGGGGCTGCGCAGGCGGATCCAGCGCGGCACCCGGAAAGTGACGAGGCGCCGGTAGAGCGCGATGTAGAGGAAGGTGAACCCGAAGGCGAGGAAGGCGAGGATCGCGCTCGAGCGCCAGAAGATCGTCGCCGGGACGATGGTCGCGAGCGAGAGCGCCCACAGGTAGGGCGAGGTGAGGGAGTTGCGGGCGAGGCGGTCGGCCGGGTCCCGGGAGCCCACCTTCCAGCGCACCACGCGCTTGTAGACCAGCATGTGCAGGTGCAGCCCATCGGGCCGCCCGGGCGAAAGGCCGCGCAGCACGCGCTTGCGGTAGATGGAGAACATCGTCTCCAGCACCGGGTAGGCCACGAGCATGAAGCAGAACCAGGGCGAGACCTCCGGGTGGCGGCGCACCAGCAGCACGGCGACTTCCGCGATCACGAAGCCGATGAAATACGCGCCTCCGTCGCCGAGGAAGATCCGGCCGCGGGGGAAGTTCCACACCAGGAAGCCCATCATCGCGGCGGCGGCCACGAGGCTCACCGTGGCGAGGGACGCGTCGCCCACCTGCCATGCGACGTACGCCGTGGCGGTGAGCACGAAGACGCTCACCATGCCGGCGAGCCCGTTGTAGCCGTCGATGATGTTGATCGCGTTGGCGATGCCCGCGACCGCGAACGCGGTGAAGAGGAACCCGGCGAGCGGGATCGCGAGCACCGTGTCCAGCCCCGCCACGTCCACGCGGTCGAGCACGCCGCCCAGCATGAAATAGGCGAGCCAGGCGGAGATGCAGGTGGCCCCGAGGCGCACCGAAACGCGTACGTCCTTCAGGACGTCTTCGGCGAAACCCGCCGCCATCGCCGGCACTGCGCAGAGCATGAGCAGGATCCCGTCGCGCATCACGTCGGCCTGGGCGAAGCTGCCGCGATGGCAAAGCAGCGTGAAGGCGATTCCCACGATGACCGCGAGGCCTCCCACGCGCGAGACCTGGTGAGCGTGGAATTTCTGCGGTCCCACGGTGGTGTCGCCGGTGAGCCGGGCGTGCAGGTGCTCGAAGCGGATGAGCAGGAAGGCGACCAGCGCGGCGGTGACGAAGGCCGTGGCGAGGATTCCCGCCGGTGTGCCGATGATCAGGTTCATGGATTCCGGGGCATGGAGCGTGATGCTTCCCGACATGGTCCTATGCCGCCCGCGTTCGCGCAAGCCAGCACCTCGGCGGCGAAGGGGGCGTATGCGGCGAAGAGCGTGCGCGCATGGTCCGGATTGCTGCAGTGCGGCAGCCATCCCGGGCCCTCGTCGGCGATGCGCGCCAGGGCCGATGCCATCTCCGAAGGCGTCGAAATCGCGAGGCTCTCCCCGCAGAAGGCCCCCATCAGCTCGTCCACGTCGGAGCCCGGCTGCACCGAGAGCGCGAGGATGGGCCGGCGCAGCGCGAAGTACTCGAAGATCTTGGTGGAGACCACGCCCTTGTTGCCGGCGCCGTGGAAGCCGAGGAAGAGGAGCGCATCGGCGGCGTTCTGGATCGCCTGGGCGCGGCGGTGCTCCTGGTGGGGAACGAAGACGAAGAGGCTTTCCAGCTCGGGACGGGCGCGCAGCGCCCGGCGCAGCGCGTCGCACGCGCCCACGAACACCAGGCGCAAGCGATCCCAGGAAGACGGGCGCGATTCCCGCAGCAGCCGCGCCGCTTCCAGGATGCCCTCGATGTCGAAGTGCCCCTCCGGCATGCTGCCGGTGTAGACGAGCTTCACCGTGTCGCGCCCCATGCCGGGGAACGCTGCGAGATCGATGGCCTCGACATGGCCGAGGTCGAAGTAGTGGGTCGCGGTGTTGTAGAGCACCTCGGCGCGAACACCGTATCGCGCGGAAAATTCCTCCGCGAGCCCCTTCGACACGGTGACCACGCGATCGGCGCGGCGCAGGCACCAGCCCTCGATCCCGCGCTTGAGGAAGCGCGGGCCGGGAAGCCCGTCGTGCAGCGCCCATGCATCGCGCATGTCCGCCACCAGGAAGACCTTGCCGGGGAACGCACGCTTCAGCAGTGCTCCCACCAGTACGAGCGAGAAGGGCGGCGAGGAAGCGAGGATCGCCACCGGCCCGGGCTCCGAGCGCAGGCGCCGGCGGGCCTCGCGCCATGTGCGCAGCACGCCCGGCAGGTACAGCTCGACCAGCGTCCAGTGCTTCGCACGGCGCAAAACGCGCGCGGGAAGCCCTTCGCGTACCGAGGCGCGCGGCGCCGCGGCGCCCAGCGCGCGGCTTCTCACCGCGTCCAGGGCCGCGCCGGAGCCGATCTCCTCCACGTGCAGGCCGAAGGCGCCGCGCAGGTTGAAGACCGTGACGCCCGGTGCGCGCTCGAGGAAGACGCGGCACCAGCGTTCCTGGCGAAAGCTCGAGGCGCGCTGGCCCTCCAGCTCCGAGAAGAAGAACCAGACCTTCGCCGCCGGATCAGACATCGAACACGCCTGCCAGCCATTCGCGCAAGGTGTACGGCGCGAACATTTCCGTAGGAATCGGGTT
>JAAOZZ010000399.1 GCA_012274175.1 Betaproteobacteria bacterium | reverse complement strand
ATCGACCGCCCGACCATCGACCATCGCGGACCCGAGTTCCAGGCCCTCGGAAAGGACGTGCTCGAGGGGATGAAGCGCATCTTCAGGACGCGTCATCCCGTGGTGATCTATCCCGCGTCGGGCACGGGCGCGTGGGAAGCCGCGCTCGTGAATACACTCTCGCCGGGCGACAAGGTGCTCATGTCCGAGACCGGACAGTTCGCCGCGCTCTGGCACAAGATGGCGAAGAAGCTGGGGCTCGAGATCGACATGATCCCCGGGGACTGGCGCCGCGGGGCCGACCACGTCGAGATCGAGGCGCGCCTGGTGGCGGACAAGTCCCACGCCATCAAGGCGGTCTGCGTGGTGCACAACGAGACCTCCACGGGAGTGACGACGCGCATCCCCCTCGTGCGCAAGGCGATCGACGATGCAAAGCATCCCGCCCTGCTCCTCGTGGACACGATCTCCTCCCTTGCCTCGATCGACTACCGCCACGACGAGTGGGGCGTGGACGTGACGGTGGGCGGCTCGCAGAAGGGCCTGATGCTGCCGCCGGGCCTGTCGTTCAATGCGGTCTCCGAAAAGTCGCTCGCGGCCGGCAAGTCGGCCAAGCTCGCGCGCTCGTACTTCGACTGGGGCGAGATGATCGCTGCCAACGTGAACGGCTGGTTCCCGTACACCCCCGCCACGAACCTGCTCTACGGACTGCGCGAGGCCATCGCGATGCTGGAGGAGGAGGGTCTCGCCAACGTCTTCGCGCGCCACCGCCGCCATGGCGAGGCCACGCGCCGCGCGGTGCGGGCGTGGGGACTGGAGGTCCTCTGCCAGGACCCCGAGGAATACAGCGCCTCGCTCACCGCGGTGCTCATGCCGCCGGGCCACGACGCCGACACGTTCCGCAAGCTGGTGCTCGAGCATTTCGACATGTCCCTGGGGATGGGACTCGCGCGGCTGCAGGGCAAGGTGTTTCGCATCGGCCACCTGGGCGATTTCAACGACCTCACCCTCGCCGGGACGCTCTCGGGCGTGGAGATGGGCCTGGATCTGGCCGCGGTGCCGCACCGCAAGGGGGGCGTGCTCGCGGCCCTGGAATACCTGGCCGGCGAGGCCCGCAAGGCCCGGGCCGAACGCCGGGCCGCATGAATTGGAAGGGGCCGCGGCGAGCGTTGTAGACTAGCGCCACGAACCGGCCGCACGAGCCGGCCCGATCGACGACAACTCTCGAGGAGACACGAATGACCAGATCCCATTGGATTGCCGCGCTGGGCGCGCTCGCGCTCGCCGCGGCCGGCGGCTCGGCGCTCGCCGCCAACGTCACGCTGCGCGCGTCGCACCAGTTCCCCGGCGGCAAGGGCGACGTGCGCGACGACATGGTGCAGATGATCGCCAAGGAGGCCAAGGCGGCCAACGTCGGCCTGGAAATCCAGGTCTACCCAGGAGCCTCGCTCTTCAAGCCCGAGCAGCAATGGAATGCGATGGTCAACGGGCAGCTCGACATGACGCTCTTCCCCCTCGACTACGCGAGCGGGCAGGTGCGCGACTTCAGTGCCACGCTCATGCCGGGCCTCATCCGCAACTACGACCGCGCCAAGCGCATCAACAATTCCCAGTTCATGAAGGACGTGCGCGCCTCGATCGAGAAGCACGGCGTGATCGTGCTCTCGGACGCGTGGTTCGGCGGCGGCATGGCCTCCAAGCGCGGTTGCATCACGACCCCGGCCGACGTGAAGGGGCTCAAGTTCCGCGCCGCGGGACCCACCTTCGCGCAGATGTGGCAGTCGGCGGGCGCCTCCATCGTCTCGGTCCCCTCCAACGAGATCTACAACGCCTTCCAGTCGGGCGTGGCCGAGGCCACCGACACCAGCATGGGCAGCTTCCTCTCGTTCCGCCTCTACGAGCAGGCCAAGTGCCTCACCGTTCCGGGACAGAACGCGCTCTGGTTCATGTACGAGCCGGTGCTCATGTCGAAGAAGAGCTTCGACCGCTTGACGAAGGAGCAACAGCAGGTCCTGCTCAAGGCCGGCAAGAACGCCCAGGCGTACTACGAGAACAAGGCGGAGTCGGTCGACCAAGCGACGATCAAGGCCTACAAGGACCACGGCGTGGAGATCAAGACCCTTTCGGACGCCGAATACAACCAGTGGATCGACGTGGCGAAGAAAAGCTCCTACGCCGAGTTCTCCAAGGACGTGCCCGACGGCAAGAAGCTGATCGACGAGGCGATGAGCGTCAAGTAGCGCCCGCCCTGCGCTCCGGCGGGCGGCCCGCGCCGCCCGCCGGCCCTTCCCGGATTTCCAGGACCGGCTGCGCGCCGGCGAGGCCATGGATCGCTTTGTTCGAGTCGTGAGGATGATCTCGCAGCTTTGCGGCTACGTCGCCGCGACGCTCATCGCGCTGGGCGTGATCATCGTGTGCGAGATGGTGTTCGTGCGCTTCGTGCTGAACGAGAACACCATCTGGCAGACCGATTTCGTCACCTATAGCCTGGTGGCCGCCACGTTCGTCGGCAGCCCCTTCGTGCTGCTCACCCGCGGCCACGTGAACGTGGACGTGCTTCCCCATTACCTCGGGGCACGCAAGCGCTTTTGGCTCGCCATCTTCTCCATGGTGCTCGCCATGTCCTTCTGCGTCGTGATGATGGTGCTCACAGCGCTGTACTGGAGGGAGGCCTGGAGCCAGGGCTGGCTCTCCAACACCATGTGGCGCGTGCGCCTCTGGATCCCGTACGCGTCGATGCCCATCGGCCTGGGCCTGCTCTCGCTGCAGTTCGCGGTCGACCTGTACCTGCTCGTCACGGGCCGAGAGCCGCCCTTCGGCATCGAGGCGCGGGAAGGATCGCCATGAGCCCGTCCACGCAGGGCATGATCGTCCTGTTCGTCACCCTGCTGGTGCTGCTGTCGGGCACTCCCGTCGCCTTCGGCCTGGGTGCGATCTCCGTGATCTTCATCGTGATCTTCCAGGGCTTCGATGCGCTGCACGTGGTCGCGGAGAACTACTTCGCGGGCCTCAACGATTTCACCCTGGTCTCGATCCCGATGTTCGTGATGATGGGGGCGGCGATCGGCTCCTCGCCCGCGGGGCGCGACCTCTACCTCGCCCTCGACCGGTGGCTCTACCGGCTTCCCGGCGGGCTCGTGATCTCCAACCTCGGAGCGTGCGCGCTCTTCGCCGCGCTCACCGGATCGTCGCCGGCCTGCTGTGCCGCCATCGGCCGCATGGGCATTCCCGAGATGCGCCGGCGCGGCTATCCGGGCGACATCGCCACGGGATCCATCTGCGCGGGCGGCACGCTGGGTATCCTGATTCCGCCCTCGATCACGTTCATCCTCTACGGCATCGCCACCGAGACTTCGAT
>JAAOZZ010000057.1 GCA_012274175.1 Betaproteobacteria bacterium | reverse complement strand
GCGCGACGCGCTGGTGAAGATCGAGTCCGAGCAGCTGCGCAACTCGCTCCTCGCGGCACTCTCCCACGACCTGCGGACTCCGCTCGCCGCCCTCCTGGGCCTCGCCGAATCCCTCTCGCTCACCCGTCCGCCGCTGTCCGAAAGCCAGGCGGTCATCGCCCACTCCATCGGCGGCCAGGCGCGGCGCCTCATCGCCCTGGTGAACAACCTCCTCGACATGGCGCGCATCCAGAGCGGCGAGGTGCGGCTCAACCGGCAATGGCACCTGCTCGAGGAGATCGTGGGCAGCGCGCGGGGAGGCCTCGAGGCGGCGCTCGCGTCCCACCCGGTGAGGGTGGACCTGCCCGCGGACCTGCCGCTGGTCGAGATGGATGCCGCGCTCATCGAGCGCGTGCTCGCGAACCTGCTGGAGAACGCCGCCAAGTTCACCCCGCCCGGCACGGCGATCGAGATCGGCGCGCGGGCGATCGACGGCAAGCTCGAGGTGAGCGTGACCGACGAGGGGCCGGGCATCCCCGCGGGGCAGGAAGAAGCGATCTTCGAGAAGTTCGTGCGCGGCGAGTCGGAATCCGCCACGCCCGGCGTGGGCTTGGGGCTCGCCATCTGCCGTGCGATCGTCGAGGCCCACGGCGGAACGATCCGCGCGGACAAGTCACGGGTGCGCGGTGCGCGCTTCACGTTCACCTTGCCGCTGGGTGAACCGCCGACGGCGCCGGAGGCGGACTGACGTGCCGGCGCCGGTGGCCCTCCTGGTGGAGGACGAAGCGGAGATCCGCCGCTTCGTGCGCACGGCGCTTGAAGCCGAGGGCTGGGTGGTGCACGAGTCGCCCACGATGCGGGAAGGCCTCGTGGACGCGGGCACGATGAAGCCCGACCTCGTGGTGCTCGACCTGGGATTGCCCGACGGCGACGGTCGGGATTTCATCCGCGGCGTGCGGCAATGGTCCGGCGTGCCGATCATCGTGCTCTCGGCGCGGGTCGAGGAGACCGACAAGGTCCAGGCCCTCGACGCCGGCGCGGACGACTACCTCACCAAGCCCTTCGGCGTGGGGGAACTGCTGGCCCGCGCGCGCGCGGCGCTGCGAAGGCGCAATGCCCCGCCAGGCGGCCCCCAGGGGCCGTTCCGCTTCGGGGATGTCGAGGTCGACCTCGCGGCGCGGACCGTGAAGCGCCACGGAGAACCGGTGCACCTCACCCCCGTCGAATACCGCCTGCTGCAGCTGCTCATCGCCAACGCGGGACGGGTGCTCACCCACCGCTTCATCCTGCGGGAGGTGTGGGGGCCGTCACACGTGGAGCACCACCATTACGTGCGCATCTACATGGGAAACCTGCGCCAGAAGCTCGAGGCCGACCCGGCCAATCCCCGCCATCTGCTCACGGAGACGGCGGTCGGCTACCGGCTGATGGCCTGAGGGCTCTCCTGCCTCTAAAATAGGGGGCAAACCACGGCGGAGCGAAGCCCGAATGTCCACGATCGAAAAGGAAACCCTCGGCTTCCAGGCCGAAGTGAAGCAGCTCCTCGAGCTGATGATCCACTCCTTGTACGGCAACAAGGAGATCTTCCTGCGCGAGCTGGTCTCGAATGCGTCCGACGCGGCCGACAAGCTGCGCTTCGAGGCGATCTCGAACAACGGGCTCTACGAGTCCGATCCGGACCTGCGGATCCGGGTTTCCTTCGACAAGGCGGCGCGCACGATCACCATTTCCGACAACGGCATCGGCATGTCCCGGGACGAGGTGATCGCGAACATCGGCACCATCGCCCGCTCCGGCACCCGCGAGTTCTTCCAGTCGCTCACCGGCGACCAGGCCAGGGACGCGCACCTCATCGGACAGTTCGGGGTGGGCTTCTACTCCTCCTTCATCGTGGCCGACCGGGTGACGCTCGTCACGCGCCGGGCGGGCCTGCCCGCGCTCGAGGCCGTGCGCTGGGAATGCGACATGGCGCAGGGCACGGGCGCCTACGACATCGAGAGCGTGGAAAAGGCCGGCCGCGGCACCGACGTGATCCTGCACCTGCGGGAAGGCGAGGACGAGCTGCTGGACGACGTGCGCCTGAAGGGCATGATCCGCAAGTACTCCGACCACATCGCCATTCCCATCGTGATGAAGAAGCGCGAATGGGACGCCGCGAGCAAGGAGTACCGCACGACCGGCGAGGACGAGACCGTCAACCAGGCGAGCGCCCTGTGGACGCGCCCCAAGGCCGAGATCACCGACGAGCAGTACATCGAGTTCTACAAGCACGTGGGGCACGACTACGAGCCGCCGCTCGCCTGGACCCACAACCGCGTGGAGGGGCGGCAGGAATACACGCAGCTCCTCTACATCCCGTCCCACGCGCCATTCGACTTGTGGGACCGCGACCATCGCCATGGTCTCAAGCTCTACGTCCGGCGCGTGTTCATCATGGACGACGCCGAGCGGCTCCTGCCCTCGTACCTGCGCTTCGTGCGCGGCGTCGTGGATTCCAACGACCTGCCGCTCAACGTCTCGCGGGAAATCCTGCAGCAGGGCAAGGACGTCGATGCCATCCGGTCCGGCTGCACCAAGCGCGTGCTGGGCGTGCTGGACGAGCTCGCGGAAAAGGAACCGGACAAGTACGCGACCTTCTGGAAGGAATTCGGCCGGGTGCTGAAGGAAGGCGTCGCGGAAGACCCGGCCAATCGCGATCGCATCGCGCGGCTGCTGCGCTTCTCTTCCACCCTCGACGACGCCGAAGCCCAGGGCGTATCCCTGGCCGACTACGTGGGGCGGATGAAGGAGGGCCAGGACCGGATCTATTACGTGACCGCGGACACCTTCCGCGCCGCGCGCAGCAGCCCCCACCTGGAGATCTTCCGCCAGCGCGGCGTCGAGGTGCTGCTCCTGCACGAGCGCATCGACGAATGGCTGGTGGCGAATTTCACCGAATTCGAGGGCAAGCCGCTCGCTTCCGTCGCGCGCGGCGAGCTCGACCTCGGGAAGATCCGGACCGAGGAGGAGAAGCAGCGCGAGGAGGAACGGGCCGGCGAGCATCGCGGCCTGGTCGAGAAGCTGAAGGCCGTCCTCGGCGACAAGGTGAAGGACGTGCGCGTGAGCACCCGCCTCACGCAATCGCCTTCCTGCCTGGTGGCGGACGAGCAGGACATGGGGGGCAATCTCGCGCGCATCCTGAAGGCGGCGGGCCAGGACGTGCCTTCGTTCAAGCCGATCCTCGAAGTGAATCCGGCGCATCCCATCATCGGCCGGTTGAAGCCCGAGGACGAGCGCTTCGCCGACTGGGCGAGCCTGCTCTTCGACCAGGCGCTGCTCGCCGAAGGCGGCCAGCTCGAGGATCCCGCCGAATACGTGAAGCGCAGCAACGAGCTCATGCTGTCGCTCGCGTCGCGCCAGGCGCCCGCTCCGTGACGCCGCGCGCAACGAGAATCGTTCCGTGGGGCCCCTGGGGTCGCGATCCGCTTGACCTTTCTCAAGTCGGTTTCCGCCGACCGGTGGGAAGATTTCCCGATGGATCGCGCAAGCACCGTGATCGCAGGCGATGCCAGGATCTTGTCCCGGCAGTCCGCGACGTTGGTGCAGGCCGTGGCAAGGAAGACCAGCCGTTCCGTGGACGAGGTACAGCGGGTGTACGCATTGGAATTCGAGAGGCTGGAACGCCACGCCAGCGTGAAGATCTACCTGCCCCTGCTGGCGGCCCGTCGGGCCCTCGATATCCTTTCCGGCGATTGATCGCGGGGCGATGCAAGTAGGAGACGAGGCGGAGCCGGCGCGCGAGGAAATCGATCGGCTTCCCGGCCCCACCTTGCTCGAGTTCGGCACACCGTGGTGCGGACATTGCAGGGCGGCACAGCCCATGATCGCTTCGGCACTCGCGGGACATCCGGGCGTGCGCCACATCAGGATCGCCGACGGCCGCGGCCGTGCCCTCGGTCGCTCATTCCGCGTGAAGCTCTGGCCCACGCTCGTCTTCCTCGCCGATGGCCACGAAGTGGCGCGGCTCGTGCGCCCGGGCGACGGCGAGGCGATCCGGGAAGCGCTCGCGAAGATGGGAGATGGAAAATGAGCAAGCCCACCGCGGTGGTCGTGGGCGTGGGCGCCGAGCGCGGGCTGGGTGCCGCGTTGTGTCGCCGCTTCGCCTCCGAGGGCTACCACGTGATCGCGAGCGGCCGCACCGCGGCGAGGATCGACGGGGTGGCGCGCTCGATCCAGGCGTTGGGTGGAAGCGCGGAGGGAATTGCGTGCGACGCGACGCGGGAGGCCGACGTCGCCGCGCTCTTCGACCGCGCGATGGCGGAAAGCGGCGATCGCGCTCCCGCGGACCTGATCGTATTCAACGCGGGCAACAATCAGCGCATCGACTTCCGCGAGCTCTCGTCCGAGGCGTTCGAGGATTTCTGGCGCGTGGGATGTTTCGCGGGATTCCTGGTGGGTCGCGAGGCGGCGCGCCGCCTCGTGCCCCTGGGGCGCGGCACGGTGCTCTTCACCGGGGCGTCGGCGAGCCTGCGCGCGAAACCCGGCTTCGCCCACTTCGCGGTGGCAAAGGCGGGGCTGCGGATGGTCGCCCAGGGCATGGCGCGGGAATACGGGCCCCTGGGCATCCACGTCGCCCACGTGGTGATCGACGGCGGCATCGACGGCGAGCGCCTTCGCAGCCGCTGGCCCGACATGGCGAGGCAGCGCGGCGAAGGCGGGCTCCTCGACATCGACGCCATCGCGGAAGCGTACTGGCAGATCCACCGCCAGCCCCGCTCCGCATGGACCCACGAGATGGACCTGCGGCCCTTCAAGGAGCCGTTCTGATCCGGCGCTGGTGGCGGCGATCGCTACGGCGTGATCGAACGCATCAACGTCTCGGGCACGAACACCCGGCCGGCCTTGATCACCCGGTGGATCCGGCTCACGTTCGCCACGTCGGCGAGCGGATCGGCGTCGAGGATCACGAGGTCGGCGAGCTTGCCCGCCTCCACCGTGCCTATCTCGCGCGACATGCCCATTGCTTGCGCGCCACCCACGGTCGCCGAGCGCAGCACTTGCAGCGGCGTGAGGCCCGCCTGCGTCATCCATTCCATCTCGCGGAATATCGACGGCCCATGCAGCGTGCCGATGTTGCCGGCGTCGGTCCCCATCGCCACGGGTATCCCCGCGTCCCACACCGTGCGCAGGTTCTTCAGCGACACCTCCGACGGCTTGACCGCGGGAGGCTTGGCCATGAGCCGGGCCACGCGCTCCGGGATCATTTCCTTCGGGATGCGATCGAGGTCGTGCATGGCGGCGAGGATCTGCGGATCGGCGCGCTCGCGCTCGGCTTGCGTGGGCTTCCAGGTGTTGGACAGCGCGAGGCGATAGCCGGCGGTCACGAAGAGCGTGGGGCAATAGAGCGCCTTGTTGCGCTTGGCGAGCGCCAGGAATTCCGCATCCACGGGCTCGTCTTCGACGGAGTGCACGAGGAAGTCCGCGCCGGCCCGGAGCGCCGACTTGGCCACGAGGAGCTCGGTTGCGTGCACGGCGAGCCGGACGCCCGCCTTGTGCGCTTCGTCCGCCGTGGCGCGCACGATGGCTTCCTGCGCGGCGAGGTCGTCGCCCGGCTGGTGGATGTACCAGACCTTGATGAGGTCGGGCTTGCGCGCGAGCTCCCGGCGCACGAGCGCCCTCGCCTCGTCGGGTGAGGAAATCCTGATGATGGGCGGGTCGCCGAGGTCGAGCTTCACCCGGTCGATCATGGAAATGAGCGGGCCCGCGACGTGCACGCGCGGCGCCGCGGCGCTTTTCGCGGCGGCATCGCGCACCTCGAAATTCCAGAATGGGCCGCCCACGTCCACCACGCTGGTCACGCCGCTCGCGAGCCACACCTTGAACGTGGCCGCGAGCCGCGCCTTGTTGCGCGCGACTTCCTTCCCATAGGGCATCCAGCGGTTGAAGTCGGCCACGTCGGGACGCGTGTAGAGGTTCCCCGACTGGAAGAAATGGACATGGGAATCGATGAGGCCCGGGATCACCCACTTGCCCTTGCCGTCGATCACTTTTGCGTGGGCGGGCACCGGCGTGGCGCCGGCGGGACCTACCGCGCGAATGCGGCCGCCCTCGAGGATCACCGTGGTATTGGCTGCGATCGCATCGGCGCCGTCGCGATCGGGGCGCACGATGGTCGCGCCGACGATCGCGGTGATGGGCGGTTGCGCGGCGCGACAGACCGGCAGGAAGCACGCGAGGATGGCGAGACACGCCGCGGCACGCCGCTGGATTCCCATGGGCATTCGGTTCTCCCGGGCAGGTTTCTTCGTCGATGGCAGGGCGCCATCATAACCTTCACGTCACGCGGCCCACGGCCCGTTTCCCGATGCGCGTGGAAAGGGTAGCCCGACAGCTAGTACGCGTGCGTGGGAGAAGCGGAAGGCGCCGCACTGTTGCGCGACACGCTGCGATCCGCTCCGGTGCCGAATACGAAATCGCGCACGAGCGCGATCTCGCCGGACGACATGAGTGCCGGCGCGTGGCCCGCCCCGGCGATCTCCGCGAACTGCGCCCCGGGCTTCACGGCGAGCATCGTCGAGGCGACGGAAGCGGGAAAGACCTCGGAGCGCTCGCCCCGGATCAGCAGCACGGGGCAGCGCACGCGGTACCACGCGTCCCAGAAGAAGAGGCCGGGGGCGAACGGCATGGGCTGCATGACGCGTGCGATCCGCGGATCGTAGTGCAGCCGATAGCCGTCCTCGGTCCGGCGCGCGCCGTGGCGCACGAGGTGCGCCCATTGCTCCTCGGTGATCTCGCCCCAGTCGCGATGGGTCCGGCGCAGGTGTGCCTCGACCTCGGCGAGGGTGTCGAAGCGATCCGGCGCGGCGAGGTTGTGCCCGATGTGCTGCAGCGCGTCCAGGGGCACGTACGCGCCCACGTCGTTCATCACGAGGCTGCGGATCGGGCTGCCCGGCTGGGACGCGAGCAGCATGCCGAGCAGGCCGCCCATGGACGTCCCGATCCAGTCCACCTCCTTCGCGCCCACGCGCACGAGGAGCGAGCGGAAGTCGGCCAGGAACTGGCCGAAGTGATAGGCGAGGGGGGAGGCGAGCCATGCGCTGTCGCCGCGCCCGGCGACATCGGGGCAGATCACGCGCGAGCGCTGCGAGAGCTCGTGGGCGAGGAAATCGAAGTCGCGGGCATTGCCGCTGTAACCGTGGGCGCACACCACGACGCGGCCGCTGTCGCGCCTTCCCCATTCGAGCGCGTGCAAGTCGTGGAAGCCGGCGGGACCGAGGCCCCGGTACGAAACATGCCGGGGACGGGGTGCGCGCTTTCCCGTCGGTCCCGGCGCGGGGACTGCGTGCGGCTCAGCGGTGGGGCCGTGCGGTTCGAGTCAATGGATTCCGGCCCACTTGCGCAGCGCCTCCTGCGCGGGAGCGGCGGAACGCCGCCGTTCGCTCGCGTAGGCATCGCGCAATGCGTCGGCCAGTCTCGCCAGCTTGCGCGTGAAAGCGCGCGCGGCGCCGGCGAGCAGCTCGCCCATGCGTTCGGTACGTTCCGCGCGGGCCTTGGCGATGTCCGCCTCGATGACGGCGTAGTCGGGGAACGGGGACCGGGTATCCATCGCAGCAACTCCTTTGTGATCGGGACAGCGGACAGGCCTTGCGCCTCTTCGAACCCCCTTGGAGAGGCATCATGGGCGGCATGTTGCACTGCAACAAGCCATTTGTTTTGGGTCGATGGCGCAGAGAACTTGAGGCATCGGGCGCGGAACGTCCGTGCGCGACCGATGTCGCTTCATCCTGGGAATGAAAGGAGACGGCATGAAGAAGCGCAGGCTGGGCGCGGGGCTCGAAGTCCCGGCGATCGGACTCGGATGCATGGGCATGTCCGAGTTCTACGGCGCAGGGGACGAGGCGGAATCGATCGCGACGATCCACCGCGCGATCGAGCTCGGGATCACCTTCCTCGACACGGCCGACATGTACGGCGTCGGCAGGAACGAGGAGCTGGTGGGGCGGGCCATTCGCGGGCGGCGCGACCAGGTGGTCCTCGCCACGAAGTTCGGCAACATGCGCGGCGAGGACGGCAGCTTCCGCGGGGTCAACGGCAAGCCGGAATACGTACGCCAGGCCTGCGAGGCGAGCTTGCGGCGCCTTGGGGTTGAAGTGATCGACCTCTACTACCAGCACCGCGTCGATCCCGCCACGCCGATCGAGGAGACCGTGGGCGCCATGGCCGAACTCGTGCGGCAGGGAAAGGTGCGCTGGCTGGGTCTTTCGGAAGCCGCCCCCACGACCGTCCGGCGCGCGCACCGCGTGCATCCGATCGCAGCGCTGCAGACGGAATATTCCCTCTGGAGCCGCGACCCGGAAGACGAGATCCTGCCCCCGGGGCGCGAGCTTGGCATCGGTTTCGTGCCCTACAGCCCGCTCGGGCGCGGCTTCCTCACCGGGCGCATCGGGTCCCTCGACGATCTCGAGCCCGACGACTACCGCCGCACCTCCCCGCGGTTCGAGGGCGGGAATTTCGCGAAGAACCTCCAGCTCCTCGGGGAGGTGAGGGCGATCGCGGCCGACAAGGGATGCACGCCCTCCCAGCTGGCCCTCGCCTGGGTGCTCTCCCGGGGCGAGGACATCGTCCCGATCCCGGGGACCAAGCGGCGCAAATACCTGGAGGAGAACGCGGCGGCGGCCGGCCTGGTGCTCACACCGGACGACCTGGCGCGCATCGAGCGTGCGCTGCCCCCGGGAGCGGCCTCGGGCGAGCGCTACGCCCCCCAGTCGATGCGGGCCCTCGACCGGTAACGAGCCTGAAACAGTGGTTGGCCGCGGGGCCCGCCCTCGGTACAATCGGCGGGGTTAACGAGCATTAGCCGGCACATGACCCCGTCCGACCCCGTCCTGCAGTCCACGTCGCCTGTGGAGCCCTTGCGCAGCCTCGAGCGCCGCCTGCCTTCGCTCGACCGCGGCGAGCTGGGCCGGCTCCTGCAGCCGTTCGTGCACCGGCTGCAGGAGCCGTTGCCTCCGGCGGAAGTGCCGGAGGTGGTCGACGCGGCCCTGGCCCTGTGCCGGCGCCTGTACTCGAACGCGCGCTCGGGTGATGCGCTTCCGCTCGCCCGGGCCGTCCTCGTCCAATCGACGCTCGCGAGGAACCCCCGCCTCGAGCGCCGTGCCTCCACTGCCTGCGGCCTGCTCTCCGCCGACACCGCCGATCTCGTGGGCGCCATCGAGCACCATGTCCGCGCGCTTCGCCTCGCCGAGGGCGATCCGGTCGAGATGAGCGGCATCTGGAACAACATCGGCCTGGCGATGGGCATCGCGGGGAACTACGAGATGGCGGGGCGCTGCTACCAGCGCGCGCTCAACTTCCTGGAGTGCTTGCCAGCCCCCGTTTACGCGCGCTATGCGGCCTGCGTGAACCTAGCCCAAAGTCATTTTCAGATCGGCGGATTCGAAGAGGGACTGCAGTTTGCATGCCGAGCGCTGCACGAGCAAACCCCCGATTTTCGCGAGCAGGATCTGCATGTTGCTTTGCTGCTACGTCGCAACTTAGTGCGGCTCCTGGTGGCTTTGGGACGATTCGCGGAGGCGGAACCCCACGTTGCCGAAGCCCTTGCGCTCGCCGAACAGCTTCGCACGCCTCGCGCCCTCATCGCAGCGTCCACGGCACGCGCGGTGCACGAGCTGGCCATCGGCCGCACCGATGTCGCCCTCACCCGCCTCGAGCACGCGCTCTCCCGTGCGCGCGAAGTGCCGGCGGCCCTGCGAGACACGCTCGCGTGCGTGATCCGCGCCGAGGAAACGGCGGGCAACTCGGAGCGCGCGCTGCTGCGCCTGGGGGAGCTTTCGGACCACGTCTACCGGTCCGCCATCGAGCGGGCGCGCCAGCATGTCGAGATCGCGAGCCTTCCCACGCGGGCATACACCGCGCTCGATTACGACCAGGAGCAGGCACGGGCCCGCCTCGTCTCGAAGGTGGGCCCGGCGGGGCAGCCCGAGGGCTGGGACGCCCTGGAGCGCCTCGGGGTGAGCGCCGTGATGCGCATGGACAAGTCGGGATGGCACGGCAAGCGCGTGGGCGCCCTGTCCAAGGCGCTCGCGATGGCAAGCGGCGTGGATCCCCTGCAGGCCCTCGAGATTGGCCTCGCCGCCGAGCTGCACGACATCGGGATGATGTCGGTGCCCGAGGAGATCCTCGCCAAGCAGGGGCCGTTGAGCGAAGCGGAGCGCACCCTCGTGCGCCGGCACGTGGATGCGGGCGCCGAGATCCTGCGCGACGACCGGCATCCGCGCATCTTCCTCGCCCGTGAGATCGCGCGGTACCACCACACGCAGTGGGACGGGGCGGGTTATCCCGAGCGCGTGGGCGGCAAGCTCATCCCCGTGGCTGCGCGGATGTGCGCCGTCGCCGACGCCTACGACGCGATGGTGTGCGGCCTGGGCTCGGCGCGGCCGAAGACCATGGACCAGGCGCTGGGCGAGCTGCGCCGCAAGGCCGGCACGCAGTTCGATCCGGAGCTGGTCGTTCGCTTCGACGGGCTGATTCGCGAGGAAACGGAGGATCTCGGGATGGACCTGTCGTCCAATCCGGGCATGGAGAGCTTCCAGGAGCTCGTCAACGCACTGCAGGAAGACAAGGGATTCGTCTGATGAAGCCGACCACCATGGATGCCCGGAGTGAGCGCATGCTGCAGCTCCTTTCGGAAGGCGCCTCGGCGCGGATCCTCGCGAAGAAGCTGGGATACAGCGAGGGCACGATGCGGGTGTACCTGCACAACCTCTACAAGGCGATCGGCGTCGGCAACAAGACCCAGGCCGTGATCTGGCACCTGGGGCGAATGAGGACGCGGGACGTTCCCGCGGCCAGCCCGCCCCCGATGGCGCACGCTCGCGCCGACTTTTCCCTTTCCACGTTCGGCGACATGGCGCTCGCCGAGGACCTCTACACGGCGCTGGGCGCCATGGGATCCTTCCTCGGGCCCTACGGGCACCTGTGGGAAGCGGGCCTGCGCCTCAAGGGCACGCCGCTCGACGAGCGGATGGCCGCGCGCCGCGCGCAATCCCGCGACCTGTGGCGGGCGCTGCTGAAGGGCGACTTCGGCCGCGCGAAGGCGCTCCACGACGAAGGAGCCGCCGAGCGATGGCTGGCGGAAGCGCCGTCCGATGCGATGCTGCTCGACTGCATGCTGCTGATCGGGGGCTACTCGGCGGCGGCCGAAAGGCTCCTGGTCCGCCTGTCGGACAAGCGCAGGAACGGCGCGGGCATCGCTCCGCGCGAGGCCGCGCTGCTACGCGCGCTGCGCGCCGCCCTCGACGCGGGCAATGCCGCGGGTGTGGCCGAGCTCCATGGCCTCGCCGCGGAAAGCTCCCGCGCTCCGGCTACCCGGCAGCTTGCGATGGTGGCGCTTTTCTACGCGTTCAAGGTGCGCAGGGACCTGGATCGCGCGCGCGGCACGGCCAACGCCCTCTGGGCGGAAGCGGAAGCGGCGCGCCGTCAGCTCGAGGCCATGGGCGTGCGTCCCCTGGGAAGCGACGCGTCGTTGCCCCGCCTCGGGAGGAACGGCACGAAGCACGCGGTTCCCGCGCGCGAGAAGGCGGCGGTCGCCCGCTAAAGGCGCCGCCGCATCGCCCGGTAGCACGCCGGTCGTCGCTTAGCTACCCCCAGACCGGCATTCCGTCGCCGCCGCCGGCGACCCACCCCATCTCGAGATCCCGCAGCGTGCGCAGGCCCTGCTCGGCCCCGGCGGCCACGGCTTGGATCTCTTCCAATTCACGCCCGATTTCGCTCGAAAAATCGCCCGCCCGCTTGATCTGGTCCATGTGGGTTTCCTCTCCGTTGAAGGAGGCGCCCGGATGGCGCTCCAGGACGTAGTATTACATAGTGTTAATTCCGTTGGCAGCGTTAATTAACACACGGTAATTCCCGCGGGCGGGAAGGCGGGCGAAAAAAAAGCCCCGGCGGGCCGGGGCTTATGGAGGGCGGAAGGCGGTGGAGCTAGTGGACCGTCTCCGTGATCGGGCCGGCGATTCCGGCGGCGTTGCCGCCACCTCCCGAGTAGGAACCCTTGATGGGATGGGAGCCGGCGGCGAGGCCGCTGGTGGTGCACCGCGCGATGCCGTTGGACACCGGCACCGAGTAGCAGCCGCTGATCGGCGAATAGTCGTCGAGGAAGGTCACGGCGCCCGTCGATGCGTTGTTCGGGACCGTGGCGGTGAAGGTCACGCTCTGGCCGCGAGCGATCGTGTAGGCCGAGGAATCCATCCCGAACTTCGTGGTGACGGTGCCGCCGGTGATGGTCTCCGTGATCGGTCCCGCGAGTCCCGCGCCATAGGTGGCGTCGCCCGAGTACAGGCCCGTCATGGAATGGCTGCCGCCCGAAAGGGCGCTCGTCGTGCACGTGGCGCTGCCGCCGGAGACGGCCGACGCGGTGCATCCCGAGAGGGCCGATCCGTTGTCCTGGAACGTGACGGTGCCGGTCGGCGTGCCCGAATTTCCCATGAGGTTGACCGTGAAGGTCACGCTCTGGCCCGCGCTCGCCGTGTACAAGGAAGAGTCGATGGTGGTCGAGACGCTCTCGGAGCCCGAAGGCGCCGTGGGAACGGGGACCGGCTGGGCGACACCGTCACCCGGGATGGCGATTCCGGTGGTCGTCGCCCCGGAAGCGCTCGCCGCGGCGATGCCGAACGCCATCGGCGCTGCGCCGGCTTCGGCGGCGCCCACGTCGGGTGCATTGCCCAGGTAGCCGTCGTTGAAGTTGGCGATGCGCACGGCCTGGTCATAGCCCGGAGTGCTTGCGGCCAGCTGGTACATTCCGCCCGATTCGCTCTGCCAGCCGTTGCCCGCGGCGTATGCCGGAGTGGCGTTGATGCCGCCGACGATCGCCGCGCCCATGTTGCCGTTGAACATGTCGTTCCGGAACGCGTTGTCGGCGCCCACCTGGTAGACCGCGGAGTTCGGCTTCCACAGGTGGTAGATGTTGTTCATCGACACCGTGTTGTGGATCAACTGCGTGTTACCCGTGCCCCCGATGCCCGCGCCGCCGCCCAGGCCGTACTGCGAGCCGGCCTGCGTGGCCTGCAGCATCGTGTTGTGGAAGATGTAGCGGCGGCCGTTGCGGAAGTCCGGGCTCGAGCCCGACTTGAAGAACGGCTGGCGCTCGTCGGAGTCCGAGGCGCGCTTGTCGTAGAACTGGTTGCGGTTGAAGACGTTGCGGAAGATGTAGAGGGGCCCCACGGAATCGACGGTGCTGGCGATCCCCGTGGCGGTGCGGTCGAGGTAGTTGCCCCAGATGCGCACGTTCATGTCGCCGCCCTCGGCCTCGATGCCGTCGTCCCAGGTCTGGGAAATCTTGTTGCCGTAGATGTCGCTGTCCTTGTTGGGAAAGCCCGAGGTGGAGAAATTGTCCTCTCCGCCCATGCCGTCGTTGAAGTGGTTGCCGTTGGTGCTGTAGATCTCGTTCCAGCGGAATACGTGGTTGCCGCCGCAGTAGCTGAACGTGATGCCCTGGGGACCGGCGGGATGCCCGTCGGTCCAGCTGTTGGCGCTGTAGCGCGGGTCGTGGATGCGGTTGCGCTGGACCGTGACGCGCTCGAGGCTCTCGGTCCGGCACACGGCGCGCACGCCGGAGTCCATGTCGGTGCCCCACGTGCCGTCGCGGGTGCGTCCCCAGCCGCTCACGTCGTTGTCCTCGATCACAACGTCCTTCACGTCGGGCGAGATGCGGATCGCATCCTGCTGCGCGCCCTTCAGCGTGAATCCGCGCACGATCACGAACGACGCGTTCACGCTCACGTTGAACTGGGAGCGGTTGGCCGCGTCCAGCGTCGAGCCGGTGCCGTCGTACACGACGTAGCCCGTGCTCGCGCTGCCGCCCGCGGTGATATCGAGGGTGGCGCTGCCGCTCGCGACCTTGATCGTCCTGGCCACCGGGAGCTGGTTCGACCACGTGCTGAACGTGACCGCCTTGGCGACGGGCAGGCCGGGAAGGTTGAAACGCACGTCGTAGCTCGTGCCGGCGGCGAGGCTCACCAGGCTGCCGCGGCATTCGTTGGTGGCCGCGTCGAACCACAGGTCGAGGCCGCTCGTCCATTGGCCGTCGCCGGACTTGCGGAATGTCACCTGGCAACCGGTCGCTGCGTTCGCGCCCGGGTTCGACCAGTACAGGCCCACGGCTTCGTACGTGGGGACTGCTCGGATGCCGTTGGAGTCGAAGGCCTGCGCGTGCGCGGAGTGATGCGCGATCGCGAGTCCCACGAGCAGGATGGATGCGGGAACGAGGCCGTGTGCGCGGCGAATGGCATGTCTTTGCATGTTGGAATGTCTCTTGGGGGAAACGGGAAAGGAGTCCCACTAGAGCAAGCGCCATGCCACACAATTTTAGCTATGGATAATCAAATCCTTAGCTCATTTTCCCGAGCGGGGCTCCAGGGTGCATTGTAGAGCCCCGACGATGCCTTTGTAGTTCATCGCGAATCGGTCTGTAGGAGAACCCGGAAACCCACGTAGGAGCCGGCCTACGTTGTAGCCGATCGACGACAAATCGTCGAGATTCCATGACGCAACTTGTCATGTGGGGGCTTGGGCCCCCGTACCGGGGGTGAAAGTGTCACCCCAGGGCGACGGGATGCGTCAGCCGCGCGATGGTGGGCCGCAGGTCGAGCCCGCAACTTTCCCTCAGCGCCCGGGCGCTCGAGCGCAATTCCTCGAGGGATTCGCGCACCGGCTCGCCGGTGGCGGCGATGGCCACCGTGTTGCCCGCTTCCGATGGCCGCAGCACCAGCACGCGTTCCTCGAAGGCTTCGCGGATGCGCGCGACACTCGCCGTGACGCCGCGCCGGCGCGTGAGCAGGTTCACCGCCATCATCCCGCTCCGGCCCAGGCGCTCGCGGCAATTGAGGTAGAAGGGAAGGGTGTCGAGCATTCCCGGGCGGCCCTCGCCGTCGAAGCCGTCGACGACGATGAGGTCGAACGTGCGCTTCGTGCGCGCCACGTAGTCGTGGCCGTCGCCGATCTCGATCCGCAGGCGCTGCGATTCCTCCGGCAGCCGGAAGAACTGGCGCGCGGCGGCGACGACCTCGGGGACGATCTCCACCACGGTCAGGCGCGCGTCGGGCCGGTTGCGGTAGAGGAATTTCGTGACGGACGCGGCCCCGAGTCCCACCTGCAGCACGCTCGCCGGCCAATCCCGCGCCCCGCGAAGCAGCAGCGGCATCATCAG
>JAAOZZ010000398.1 GCA_012274175.1 Betaproteobacteria bacterium | reverse complement strand
GTCGTGGATGATCGCCGTCAATGCGTCGTCGCCGATCTCGCACTGCCCCGCGGCGAGGCCCGCGGCCTTCAATTGCCGCTCGACCAGGTACCGGCGCGCGATCTGCAGCTTCTCCTGGGCGGTGTAGCCGGGAAGCTGGATCACTTCCATGCGGTCCCGCAGCGGCCCGGGAATGGTGTCGAGCACGTTGGCGGTGCAGATGAACATGGCACTCGAAAGGTCGAACGGCACCGCGAGGTAGTTGTCGCGGAAGGTCGAGTTCTGTTCCGGGTCCAGCACCTCGAGCAGCGCCGAGGCGGGATCCCCGTGGAAGCCGCCCGCGCCCAGCTTGTCGATCTCGTCGAGCATCATCACGCAGTGGCGCGTCTCGATCTTGCGCAGCGCCTGGATGATGTTGCCCGGCAGCGACCCCACGTAGGTGCGCCGGTGGCCGCGGATCTCCGCCTCGTCGTGCACGCCGCCCAGGCTCACGCGCGCGAACTTGCGCCCCGTCGCCTTGGCGATGCTCTGGCCGAGGGACGTCTTGCCGACGCCGGGAGGCCCTACGAAGCACAGGATCGGGCTCTTGCCCGAAGGGTTGAGCTTCCTCACCGCGAGGAACTCGAGGATGCGCCGCTTGATCTTCTCCAGCCCGTAGTGGTCCTCGTCGAGGATGCGGCGGGCCTCGGCGATGTCGATGTTCGCCGCCGCCTCGTCGCCCCACGGCAGCTCGGTCAGCCATTCGAGGTAGGTGCGGACCATGGAATACTCGCCCGCGGCCTCGGGCATGCGCTCGAGGCGCTTCAATTCCTTGCGCGCCTGCTTCTCCACTTCGGCGGGCATCTTCGCCTCGGCGATGGCGCGCTCGAGCTCGGCCAGCTCCTCGCCGCCCTCCTCGCCTTCCCCGAGCTCCTTCTGGATGGAGCGCATCTGCTCGCGCAGCAGGTGCTTGCGGTTGGATTCCCCGATGGATTCCCGGGTGCGCTCGTCGACTTCCTTCGAGACCTTGAGCACCTCGATGCGGTGGGACAGCAGGTCCAGCAGCTTGTCGAGCCGCACCTTGAGGTCGAAGCTCTCGAGGAGCTGCTGCTTTTCCTCGGCGCTCACGTCCATCATGCCGGCGATGAAGTCCGCGAGTTGCGCGGGGCCCTCGACGGCGTTGAACGCGGCCAGCATTTCCTCGGGCACCTGGGGCAGGAGCTGCACGATCTCGAGCGCGCGCTGCTTCAGCGTGCGGGCGCGCCCCTCCACCTCGGGGTCTCCCTGTCCCTGCTCCTCGATCAATTGCACGCGGGCGACCGTGAACGGATAGCCGTCGAGGAACTGCAGCACGCGGAAGCGCTGCATGCCGCGGCAGATCGCGTGATGGGTCCCCTCGGTCCCGGTGATGTAGCGCACCACGGTCGAGGTGGTGCCGACCCAGTGCAGGTCCTCGGGGCCGGGCTCGTCCACTTCGGCACGGATCTGCAGCAGGATGCCGATGGGGCGCTGCAGGCGCACGGCTTCCTGCACCGCGGCGCGCGAGCGCTCCCGTCCCACCGCCAGCGGGACCACGAGCCCGGGAAAGAGCACCGTGTTGCGCACGGGCAGCAGGATCAGCGCGTCGTCGGGAATCGGGCGCGCGGGAGCCTCGCGGCGCCCGGCGGCGTCGTTGTCGTTGGCGGGCGCGTCCAGGCGTTGGCCGCCTTCTGCATGGAGCGGATCGGAATGGATGGTGGTCTCGTTCATGGGTGTCCTAGGCGATGCGCCGCAGCCGCAGGATGAGGCAGCCGTGGTTCAACTCGCGGGTGATGGCTTCGAACGTCCCTTCGGGAAGCGCGATGCGCCGCTCGAAGAGTCCATAGGGAATCTCCAGCTGCCGCAGCGCCATGCGCGAGCCGGCGAAGGGCAGCGCACGCTCGGCTCGTACCACGAGCGTTCCGGGCTCGGCCGCGACTTCCACGCGCTCGGCCGCCACGCCCGGGAGCGCAATCATGATCACGATGTCGCGGCCGTCCTCGAACACGTCGGCGGGCGGCTCCCAGGCGGTGCGGCCCCGTTCGGGCGCGGCGAGGCGGAAGAACCGGCGGTGCATGCGCTCGGCCTGCTCGAGCAGGTCGCACGCCTCCGCCCACATCCAGTCGGCGCGATCAGTCCTGCGGAACATGGGCATCGATCCATTGCATCAGTTGGGGGGTCGAGAGCGCTCCGGACTGGCGTGCGATCTCGCGGCCGTCGCGGAACGCGACCAGGGTCGGGATGCTGCGGATTGCGAAGCGCCCTGCGATTTCCGGCTCGGCTTCGGTGTCGAGCTTGCCCAGGCGCACCCGCGGGGCGAGCCGCGCGGCGGCCTCTTCGTAGGCGGGCGCCATCATCCGGCACGGGCCGCACCACGGCGCCCAGAAGTCCACCACGAGCGGCAGCTCGCTCGCAGCGACCTGGCGATCGAAATTCGCCGTTGTGAGCTCGATGGGACGCCCGGGCAGCAGCGCCCGCTTGCATTTGCCGCAGGTCGCCCCTTCGCCCAGCCGGGCGCGCGCCACCCGGTTGGTGGTGTTGCAGTGGGCGCAGGCCACGTGAAGGAAGTCGGTCATGGAAGTCTCTACGGGACATTGGGGTCGGATCGATCCGATTCAAGGTCGTTCAACCCGCCGGCTCCGCCCGCGCGGGTTGACAGGCGGGCGCCCCGGCCCTATCGTCTTGGTTGAACGGTCAATCAACTCGATGCAGCCCGCCCCGCCCCTCCCCACCCGCGACCGCCTGGTCGTCGCCGCCATGACCCTCTTCGCCGCG
>JAAOZZ010000397.1 GCA_012274175.1 Betaproteobacteria bacterium | reverse complement strand
TACGCCATCTCTTCGAGGCCCGCTTTCACGGCCTTGACGATGTTGTGGTATCCGGTGCACCGGCAGAAGTTGCCGTCGAGCGCTTCGCGGATCTGCGCCTCCGTGGGTTTCTTCAGCTGGGAGGCGAGCCCGACCGCGGCCATCACCATGCCGGGCGTGCAGAAGCCGCACTGCAGTCCGTGGTGGCGCTTGAACGCCGCCTGCATGGGATGCAGCTCGCCGGTGGGCGAAAGGCCTTCGATCGTGGTGACCGCCGCGCCCCCCGCCTGCACGGCGAGCATGTTGCAGCTCTTGACCGCCTTGCCGTCCAGCAGCACGGTGCATGCGCCGCACTGGGCGGTGTCGCATCCCACGTGGGTGCCGGTGAGCTGCAGGTGCTCGCGCAGAAAATCGACCAGCAGCGTTCGGGGCTCGGTTTCGGCGGCGACGGGCTTGCCGTTCACCGTGAGGGACAGGGAAATCTTCATCGACACTCCTCCCGCGTTTAGGAAAAGCGCTTCGAAAGTACACGCCGTTTGTGTCGCCGACTTTACTCCCAATTTCCGCGGGCGTGGCCGGCTAATAGACGGCGCGCCCCCCGGACAGATCGAAGACGGCCGCGGTGGAAAAGGAACATTCCTCGGTGCAGAGCCAGGCCACCATCGCCGCGATCTCGTTCACCTCGCCGAAGCGGCCCATGGGAATCTTCGAGAGCATGAAGTCGATGTGGGCCTGGGTCATCTGGCTGAACATGCCGGTCTTCACCGCCGCGGGCGTCACGCAATTGACGCGGATGCCGCTCTTCGCGAGCTCCTTGCCCAGGGACTTCGTGAGCGAGACCACCCCCGCCTTCGAAGCGCTGTAGGCCGAGGCATTGGGGTTGCCTTCCTTGCCGGCGATGGAGGCGATGTTCACGATGCGCCCGTAGTCGTTGGCGCGCATGTGGGCCGCGACGGCCCGGTTGCAGAGGAAGGTGCCCGTGAGGTTGATGTCGAGCACCTGCTTCCAGTCGGCCACGGGATACTCCCAGGTGGTCGTGTTGGGCCCGGTGATGCCGGCGCTGCACACCAGGATGTCCACGCGTCCGAAGGCCGCGAGCGTCTCGCCGAGGGCCCGGGCCACCTGGGCCTCGTCGCTCACGTCCACGGGGGCCGCATGCGCGCCGCCTGAAAGCTTTTCCGCGCATTGCGCGAGGGCGCGCTCGTCCCGATCCCACAGGCTCACCCGCGCGCCCGATGCAGCCAGCCGTTGGGCGATCGCCCATCCGATCCCCGCCGCGCCTCCGGTCACCACGGCCTTGCGTCCCTTCAGGTCGAGCTGGTTCATGGTCTTCTCCCTCTCCCTTGGGAGAGGGCCGGGGTGAGGGTAACGGGATGGTACCAAAATTGGCCTGACCACTTGACCATCCGGCGACCTTGACCGTACCCTTCGATCACGCCGAGGAGACCCCCCGCATGGCATCCCGCAAACGCCGCAGCGCCCAGTGGTTCGGGCGCGAGGGCAAGATGGGCTTCATCTATCGCTCATGGGTGAAGAACCGCGGGGTGCCCCAGGACCAGTTCGACGGCCGGCCGGTGATCGGCATCTGCAACACCTATTCCGAGCTCACGCCCTGCAACTCCCACTTCCGCACGCTCGCCGAGCACGTGAAGACGGGCGTGGTCGAGGCGGGCGGCTTCCCCCTCGAGTTTCCCGTGATGTCCCTGGGCGAGACGCTGCTGCGTCCCACCGCCATGCTCTATCGCAACCTCGCGAGCATGGACGTGGAGGAGTCGATCCGGGGCAACCCGATCGACGGCGTGGTGCTGCTCATGGGCTGCGACAAGACCACGCCCTCCCTCGTGATGGGAGCCTCGAGCGTGGACCTGCCCACCATCGGCGTCTCCGGCGGGCCGATGCTCTCGGGCTGGTACCGGGGCGAGCGCATCGGCTCGGGCACCAACGTGTGGTCGCTCTCGGAGCAGCTGCGCGCGGGCGAGATCACCCGGGAGGAATTCCACGAGGCCGAGACCTGCATGCACCGTTCCCACGGCCACTGCATGACGATGGGCACCGCCTCCACGATGGCCTCGATGGTGGAGGCGTTGGGGCTGGGACTTCCCGGCAACGCGGCCTATCCCGCCGTGGATGCGCGGCGCAACGTGATCGCGCGCATGGCCGGGCGGCGGATCGTGGAAATGGTGAAGGAAGACCTGAAGCTCTCCCGGATCCTGACCCGGGAGGCGTTCGAGAACGCGATCCGCGTGAACGCGGCGATCGGGGGCTCGACCAACGCGGTGATCCATCTCATTGCCATCGCCCGGCGCATCGGGGTGGAGCTGAACCTCGACGACTGGGACAAGCTCGGGCGCGGCGTGCACACGCTCGTGAACCTCATGCCCAACGGCAAGTACCTGATGGAGGACTTCTGCTACGCGGGCGGGCTGCCGGTGGTGATCCGCGAGCTGGGCGAGCGGGGCCTGCTGCACCGGGACGCGCTCACCGCCAACGGACGGACGATCTGGGACAACAGCAAGGACGCGCGCAACGACAACCCGGAAGTGATCATGCCGTTCGCCAAGCCCTTCAAGCGCGACACGGGCATCGCGGTGCTGCGCGGCAACCTCTGTCCCGACGGCGCCCTCATCAAGCCCTCGGCCGCGACGCCCAGGCTCATGAAGCACAAGGGCCGGGCGGTAGTGTTCGAGGACATCGAGGATTTCCACCGGCGCATCGAGGACCCGAAGCTCGACATCGACGAGAGCTGCGTGATGGTGCTGAAGAACTGCGGCCCCAAGGGATACCCGGGCATGGCGGAGGTGGGCAACATGGCCTTGCCCGCCAAGATCCTCGAGCGCGGCATCACCGACATGGTGCGCATCTCCGACGCCCGCATGAGCGGCACGGCCTACGGCACGGTGGTGCTGCACGTGGCGCCGGAATCCGCCGCGGGCGGGCCGCTGGCGCTCGTGAAGGAAGGAGACGAGATCGAGCTCGACGTGGGCCGGCGCAAGCTCCACCTGCACGTGAGCGACGCGGAGCTGGCCAAGCGCCGCGCCGCGTGGAAGAAGCCCAAGCCCCATCTCACCCGTGGATACTGGAAGCTCTACGTGGACCACGTGAACCAGGCGAGCGACGGGGCGGACCTGGACTTCCTCGTGGGCAAGAGCGGCGCCGCCGTGCCGAGGGACAACCATTGATCACCCTCCGCCTGAAGGACGACCATTGATCACCCTCGGCCTGAAGGGCGACCATTGATCTCCCTCTCCCTTGGGAGAGGGCCGGGGTGAGGGTACCTTGCGCTTCCTCTTCACCGACCACGACTTCCCCGACGCCGACCTCGAGCGCGCCCTGTGCCGTGAAGCCGGAATGGAGCTTGAAATCGCCCAGTGCCGCACGGAGGACGAGGTGATCGCCGCCGCCGCCGGATGCCAGGGATTGCTCACTCAGTACGCGCCCATCAATCGCAAGGTGTTCGCGGCCCGTCCCGAAGTGCGTATCGTGAGCCGCATGGGAGCCGGGTTCGACACCGTGGATACCGACGACGCGCGCGCGTTCGGCGTGTGGGTGGCCAATTCGCCCGATTACGGCTTGGGAGAGGTCGCGAGCCACGCGCTCGGCATGGCGTTGGCCCTCGTGCGCCACCTGCCGTGGTACGACCGCGACGTGCGCGCGGGCCGCTGGCACTACACCTCGGCGGGCACGCTGCGCCGGCCGCGGGGCCTGGCGCTCGGAATACTCGGCCTCGGGCGGATCGGCAAGCGCATGGCCG
Source organism: Betaproteobacteria bacterium (assembly GCA_012274175.1). Classification (GTDB taxonomy): domain Bacteria; phylum Pseudomonadota; class Gammaproteobacteria; order Burkholderiales; family Usitatibacteraceae; genus Usitatibacter. The sequence continues at coordinate 12,137 of JAAOZZ010000397.1, read as the reverse complement.
AGGTCTCCCGTCCCGTGTTCGGGCGCATCGTCGCCTGCGATCCATACATTCCCGATTCCGGCTTTCCTTCCTACGTGGAGCGGGTGGACCGCGAGCGGCTCCTGCGCGAATCCGACGTGCTCTCGCTGCACGTGCCGCTCACCGAGGAGACCCGGGGCCTTGTCGACGCCGCGGCGCTCGCCACGATGAAGCCCGGATCCTGGCTCGTGAACACCGCCCGGGGCGCGGTGGTGGTCCTGGACCACTTGCTCGCGGCGCTGGACGCGGGGCGCCTCGACGGGGCCGCGCTCGACGTGCTTCCCCACGAGCCTCCCGAGGCGGGCCATGGGATCCTGCGCCATCCCCGCGTGATGCTCTCGCCCCACGCCGCCTTCTACTCGCGCGAGGGGGAAATGGAATTGCGAACGAAGGCCGCCCGGAACCTGATCGACTGGGCGCGCAACGGCAGGCCGAATTATGTGGTCGTCGAGGGAAGCCGCTGATGGCCTCGGTCCACATCCGCAATGTCCACAAGCACTTCGGCGGCACGCACGTGATCCGCGGCGTGGACATCGACATCGCCGACGGCGAGTTCGCGGTGCTGGTGGGGCCGTCGGGATGCGGCAAGTCCACGCTCCTGCGCATGGTGGCGGGACTGGAGGAGATCTCCGGCGGCGAGATCGCCATCGGCGGCAAGGTGGTGAACGACACGCCGCCCAAGGAGCGCGACATCGCGATGGTGTTCCAGAACTACGCGCTCTACCCGCACATGAAGGTGCGCGACAACATGGCCTTCAGCCTGATGCTCGCCAAGCGTCCCCGCTCCGAGATCGACGAGCGGGTGAACCGGGCCGCGACGATCCTGGGCCTGGGGGATCTGCTCGAGCGCTATCCGCGCCAGCTCTCGGGCGGGCAGCGCCAGCGGGTGGCCATGGGGCGCGCCATCGTGCGCGATCCCCAGGTGTTCCTCTTCGACGAGCCGCTGTCCAACCTGGACGCGAAGCTGCGCGTGGCGATGCGCACCGAGATCAAGGAGCTGCACCAGCGCCTGAAGACGACCTCGGAGTACGTGACCCACGACCAGATCGAGGCCATGACCATGGCCGACCAGATCGTCGTGATGCGCGACGGCATCGTCGAGCAGCGGGGTCGGCCGCTCGAGCTCTACGACCATCCGGCCAACCTCTTCGTGGCGGGCTTCATCGGCTCGCCGGCGATGAACTTCCTCCCCGCCACCATCCGGCGCGGATCGAACGGCGCGCGGGTGGAGGTGGCGGGCGGGGTCACCGTGCCGCTGCCGCGCGACGCCGCGGGCGAAGACGGTCAGAAAGTCATTTTCGGGATGCGCCCCGAGCACCTGGCCCTCGCCGCGGACGGCCAGGGACTCGCCGCTCAGGTGGTCGTGGTGGAGCCCACCGGGGCGGACACCCAGGTGTTCGCGAAGATCGGCGGCACGGAAGTGACCGCGGTCTTCCGCGAGCGCCACGAGTTTCGAGCGGGCGAAGCGATCCGGCTCGTGCCGGATCACGAGCGCACGCACCTGTTCGACGCAGAGTCGGGAAAGTCGTTGAGGCACTGAAACCGGGGACCATAGACCCCTAACGAGGAGAAGAGCCATGTCCAAGTATTCGAGACGCGATTTCCTGAAGACCACGGCGGGCGCCGCGGCCGCGGGAACGCTGGGAGTGGGCGGCGCCACGCTGTCCGAAGACGCGCTCGCCCAGGGCAGATGGGTGCCGGAAAAGGGCGCCAAGCTGCGGGTGCTGCGCTGGAAGCGCTTCGTGCAGGGCGACGAGGACCTCTGGATGCAGAACACCAAGAAGTTCACGCAGAAGACGGGCATCGAGGTGCGCGTCGACAACGAGGGCTGGGAGGACGTGCGGCCCAAGGCGGCGGTGGCGGCCAACGTGGGCAGCGGGCCCGACATCATCATCTCCACCTTCGAGGACGCGCACCAATATCCCGAGAAGCTGGTGGACGTGACCGACGTCTGCAACTACCTCGGCGGCAAGTACGGCGGCTGGTACGACGTGTGCAAGTCCTACTGCACCCACAAGAACCGCTGGATCGCGGTGCCCATGGGATGCGCGGGCAACGCCCTCGTCTATCGCGAGAGCAAGATGCACGAAGCCGGGTTCGACAAGTTCCCCTCGGACCTCGCGGGCTTCCTGAAGCTCGCCCAGGGCATGAAGGCGAAGGGCATGCCGTCGGGCTTCGCGCTGGGCAACGCCACGGGCGACGGAAACTCCTGGACCCACTGGGTGGTATGGGCCCACGGCGGCAAGATGGTGGACCAGCACAACAACGTGGTGATCAACAGCCCCGAGACGATCGCCGCGCTCGAGTACGCCAAGGAGCTCTACCAGACGTTCGCGCCCGGCACCCTCTCCTGGCTCGACTCCAACAACAACAAGGCGTTCCTCGACGGGCAGATCGGGCTCACGCTGAACGGCATCTCGATCTACTACGCGGCGAAGACTTCCCAGGATCCGAAGCTGAAGGAGCTGGCGAACGACATCCAGCACGCGCACCTGCCCATCGGGCCCATCGGCAAGACCACGGAGCTGAACCTCTTCTTCCCGATGATGCTGTTCAAGTACTCGAAGCATCCGAACGCGGCGAAGGCCTATCTCGCCTTCATGATGGAGAAGGAGCAGTACGAGCCGTGGCAGCAGGCCGCGATCGGCTACGTGACCCAGCCGCTGAAGGCCTACGAGGCCAATCCCATCTGGACCTCGGACCCGAAGCACACGCCCTATCGCGACGCCATGAAGATCATGCTGCCCAACGGCTACGCGGGCGACATGGGTTACGCGTCGGCGGCGACCATGGCGGACTTCATCATGGTCAACATGGTGGCGGAGGCCGCGAGCGGGTCGAAGTCGCCGAAGGAGGCCGCGGCGCGGGCGCAGCAGCGCGCGGAGCGATACTACAAATTGTAGCGCGCGGTATGGAGCCCGGTTGGAGCGGACCTGGAGCCGCTCAAGTCGGGCAGGACCCGGTTGGAGCGGACTCATCGCCGCTCAACCGGGTCCCCAACGCAACCTAATGCCATGAACCGACTGTTCAACAACAAGCATTTCCTCGGGATGCTCTTCATGCTGCCCGCGGGAGTGCTGTTGCTGGTGTTCCTCACCTACCCCTTGGGGCTGGGGACGTGGCTCGGGTTCACGGACGCGAAGATCGGGCGCGCGGGCCACTGGATCGGTCTCGACAATTTCCAGTACCTGGTGGGCGACAGCGTGGCGCGCCTCGCGCTCTTCAACACGCTCTTCTACACTGTGGTGGCGAGCGCGCTCAAGTTCGCGCTGGGGCTGTGGCTGGCGCTGCTCCTCAACCGGCGCCTGCCCTTCAAGTCGTTCTTCCGCGCGGTGATCCTGCTGCCTTTCATCGTGCCCACGGCGCTCTCGGCGATCGCCTTCTGGTGGATGTACGACGCGCAGTTCTCCGTGCTGAGCTGGGCGCTCGAGCGCATGGGACTCATCCACACCTACATCGATTTCCTGGGCGACCCGTGGAACGCGCGGTTCTCCACCATCGCGGCCAACGTGTGGCGCGGCGTGCCCTTCGTCGCCATCTGCCTGCTGGCGGGGCTGCAGACCATCTCGCCCTCGCTCTACGAGGCGGCGGCCCTCGACGGCGCGACTCCCTGGCAGCGCTTCCGCCACGTGACGCTGCCCCTGCTCACGCCGATCATCGCCGTGGTGATGACGTTCTCCGTGCTCTTCACCTTCACCGACTTCCAGCTGATCTACGTCATCACCCGCGGCGGTCCGCTCAACGCGACGCACCTGATGGCGACGCTCTCGTTCCAGCGCGCGATTCCCGGCGGCTCCCTGGGAGAAGGCGCGGCGCTCGCGACCCTCATGATCCCGTTCCTGCTCTCGGCGATCCTCTTCAGCTATTTCGGGCTGCAGCGGCGCAAATGGCAGCAGGGCGGCAGGGACTGACGTGGCGAGCGAGCCCGACCGCACCGAAGTCGTGCCCGGCAACGAAGGCATGCGCTACCTGGAGTCGGTGCCGCGCCGCCTGGTGACGCTCTACCTGCCGCTCGCGATCTTCGTCATCGTGCTGCTGTTCCCGTTCTACTGGATGGTCATGACCTCCATCAAGTCCAACGGGGAGCTCCTTTCCCGGGAAGGCAATCCGTTCTGGGTGATCCATCCGACGCTCGAGCATTTCAAGCACCTCGTGTTCGAGACCCAATATCCGGAGTGGATGTGGAACACGGTGATCGTCTCCGTGGTTGCCACGTTCACGTCCCTCGCGGCGAGCGTGCTGGCGGCCTACGCCATCGAGCGGCTGCGCTTCCACGGCTCCAAGCAGGTGGGGCTCGCGATCTTCCTCGCGTACCTGGTGCCGCCCTCGATCCTCTTCATCCCGCTGGCGGCGATCGTCTTCAAGCTCGGCCTCTTCGACACCCGCTGGGCGCTGATCCTCACCTATCCCACGTTCCTCATCCCGTTCTGCACCTGGCTGCTGATGGGCTACTTCCGCTCGATCCCGTTCGAGCTGGAGGAGTGCGCCCTCATCGACGGGGCCACCCGCTGGCAGATCCTGGTGAAGATCGTGCTGCCGCTCGCGGTGCCGGGGCTCATCTCCGCGGGCATCTTCGCCTTCACGCTGTCGTGGAACGAGTTCATCTACGCGCTCACCTTCATCTCCTCTTCCGAGGTGAAGACGGTTCCCGTGGGCGTCATCACCGAGCTCGTGGAAGGCGACGTCTACCACTGGGGCGCGCTCATGGCCGGGGCGCTCCTGGGGTCGCTGCCGGTGGCGATCATGTATTCGTTCTTCGTGGAGTACTACGTCTCCGGCATGACCGGCGCGGTCAAGGAGTAGGGCGCCCTTGGGCGCGCACCGGTAGGAACGGCATGCCGCGCTTCGCCGCCAATCTCACGATGATGTACGGGGAGCATCCGTTCCTCGAGCGCTTCGCCGCCGCGGCGAAGGACGGGTTTCGCGCGGTCGAGATCCTCTTTCCCTACGAGCATCGTGCCGCGGAGCTGCGCGCGCGCCTGGATGCGGCGGGGCTGGAGCTCGCGCTCGTCAACTCGCCTCCGGGCGACCGCGCGAGGGGCGAGCGGGGTTTGGCGGCGATCCCGGGGCGCGAGGACGATTTCCGCGCCTCGATCGCGACCGCGCTCGAATACTCGCGTGTCCTCGGCAACCGGCGCCTGCACGTGATGGCGGGCCTCGTCGCGCCCGGCGGGGACCGTGCGCGCCATCGCGACGCGTACGTGCGCAACCTCGCCTACGCGGCGAAAGAGGCGGCCACCCTCGGCATCACCGTCTTGATCGAGCCCATCAACACCCGCGACATTCCCGGCTACTTCCTCAACCGCCAGGACGAGGCGCACGCCATCTGCCGCGAGGCGGAAGAGGCGAACCTCAAGGTGCAGATGGACCTCTACCACTGCCAGATCGTGGAAGGCGACCTCGCGGCGAAGATCCGCCAGTACATCGCCGGCGTGGGCCACATGCAGGTCGCGGGGGTCCCGGAGCGCCACGAGCCCGACCTGGGCGAGGTGAACTATCCCTACCTCTTCGCGCTCATCGACGAGCTGGGCTACGACGGCTGGATCGGCTGCGAGTACCGGCCGCGGCGCGGAACTTCCGAGGGCCTGGGCTGGCTTCAGTTGTAGGGCGTGAGCAGCGGCTTGCCGGCGAAGAAGGCGGCGAGGTTGTCGACCACGAGCTGGCCCATGGCGCGACGGGTGGGGTGCGTCGCGCTGGCGACGTGGGGCTGTAGCACCACGTTGTCCATCTCGAACAGGGCTTCCGGCACGCGCGGCTCGTGGGCGAACACGTCGAGTCCCGCGCCGCCGAGGCGGCCTTCGGCGAGCGCCGCGACGAGCGCTGGCTCATCGGCGACCGATCCGCGGGAGATGTTCACGAAGACGCCTTGCGGGCCGAGTGCCTCCAGCACCGCGCGGCTCACGAGCCCGCGGGTGGCCTCGCCCCCGGGACACGCGGCGACGAGGAAATCCGCTTCCTTCGCGAGCGCCACGGGATCGGCGAAGTAGCGATACGCCACGTCGGCCTTGCGGTTCGGTCCCTGGTAGGCGATCTTCAGGTTGAAGGCCTCGGCGCGTCTCGCGATCGCGCGTCCGATGCGCCCCATTCCGACGATGCCGAGGGTCTTGCCCTGGATCGTGTCGGTGAGGGGCAGGGAGCCCGCGGTCCACTTGCCGGCGCGCACGTAGCGATCGCCCGCGCAGATCCGGCGCACCGTGGCGAGCAGCAGGCCCAGGGCGAGGTCCGCCACGTCGTCGGTGAGCACGTCGGGCGTATTGGTCACCTTGATGCCGCGTTCGGTGGCGGCGGCCACGTCCACGGAATCCACGCCCACGCCGAAGTGGGAGATGAGCTTCAGCTTCGGCAGCATGGTCATGGTCGCCAGGTCCATGCCCCGGGACGAGGTGGTCGCGGCGGCGGTCACGCGATCGGCGAGCGAGGTGATGAACGTGCCGCGATCGCCCGCCTGGGCCACCTTGTGCAGCGTGAACGCCTGCTCGAGGGCCTCCATGGTCGGCGGGTACATCGGTCCCATCAGGAGCACTTCCGGTTTCATGCAGGCCCTCGCGAAGAGGTCACTTGGCGGCGCAGGCGACCACGCGCTGGCGCTGCTCGCCCAGGCCGTGGATGCCGAGGGTCACGACGTCGCCCACCTTGAGGTACTGCGGCGGCTTCATTCCCAGTCCCACCCCGGGCGGCGTGCCGGTGGTGATGATGTCCCCCGGCAGGAGCGTCATGTACTGGCTGATGTACGAGACGAGCCGCGCGCAGTTGAAGACCATGGTGCGGGTGTTGCCGCGCTGGCGCGCCTCGCCGTTCACGTCGAGCCAGAGGTCGAGGGTCTGGGGATCGGTGATCTCGTCGGTGGTGACGAGCCAGGGGCCCACGGGCCCGAATGTGTCGCATCCCTTGCCGCGGTCCCACTGGCTGCCGCGCTCGAGCTGGAAGTTGCGCTCCGAGACGTCGTTCACCACGCAGTACCCCGCGACGTAGTCGATCGCCTTCGATTCCGGCACGTACTGCGCCCGGGTGCCGATCACGATGCCCAGCTCCACCTCCCAGTCGAGCTTGGTGGAGCCCCTGGGCTGGATGGTGTCGTCGTTCGGCCCGCACAGGCACGTGGTGGCCTTCATGAAGAGGATCGGCTCGGCGGGGATCGGCATGCCCGCTTCGGCGGCGTGGTCGGAATAGTTGAGGCCCACCGCCACGAACTTGCTGATGCCCGCATAAGGCACGCCCAGGCGCGGGTTGCCACGCACGATGGGCAGCGTCTCGGGCTTCACCCGCGCGAGGCGCGCGAGGTTGCGCGGCGCGAGCAGCGAATCGTCGATCTGGGCGATGACCTTGGACAGGTCGCGGATGTTGCCGTCCTTGTCCGCGAGGCCGGGCTTCTCCCGGCCGGGTGCGCCGTACCGCAGGAGTCTCATGGGTCGTTCTCCGTTCGTTCTTCCCGTCCGTGCGGGCGAGCGACGGAGTTTACAGGCTCATCCCGCCGTCCACATAGACCGCCTGCCCGGTCATGAAGGACGACTCGTCGCTCGCGAGGTAGACGAAGGTCTCGGCGATCTCCTCGGCGGTGGCGAGGCGCCCCATGGGCTGGCGCGCGACGAAATCCTTGCGCGCCTGGACCGGATCGGCGAAGGCGTTGATGCGATCGGCGAGGGAGGGCGTGTCCACCGTCCCCGGGCAGACGCAGTTCACGCGGATTCCCTGCTTCACGTGGTCGATGGCGAGCGCGCGGGTGAAGCCCTGCACCGCCGCCTTGCTCGCCGCATACGCAAGCCGGTTGGGGGCGGCCTTGGCCGCGCCCAGCACCGAGGACATGTTGAGGATCACGCCGCCGCCGGCCGCGATCATCGCGGGCAGCATCGCCTTCACCACGAGGAACATGCTGCGCACGTTGAGCTGGAAGCTGCGGTCCCAGTCCTCGATGCCGCATTGCAGGATCGAGCCCTGGTGGACCCATCCGGCGCAATTGAAGAGGATGTCGACCGCGCCCGTGGCCGCGGCGAATTCGGCCACCGCCTGCGCGTCGGTCACGTCCAGGCGCGAAGGCACGATGGCCGGGTGCCGCGCGAACGCCTCGAGCAGCCGGGGGTCGAGGTCGGTGGCGAGCACCTGTGCGCCTTCGCGCGCGAAGGCGAGGGCCGCGGCGCGTCCCATGCCCTGGCCGGCGGCGGTGACGAGGGCGCGCTTGCCCTGCAGGCGTTGGGCCATGGTTTTCTCCCGGGATCGTTCGCTTGACGGGGGCATGCCGGTGTGAAAAGCTGCCCCGGAATTGGCCTGACCACTTTACCAGATGCCCCTTCAATCCGTCGACAGCCGCCGCCTGTACCGGCAGATCGCCGACCAGATCGCCGCGCTCATCGAGAAAGGCGAGTACCGCGCGGGCGAGCGCCTGCCGCCGGAGCGCGACCTCGCGCGCCAGCTGGGCGTGAGCCGCCCGTCGGTGCGCGAGGCGCTGATCGCGCTCGAAGTCGAGGGCTACGTGGAGGTGCGCGTGGGCTCGGGCGTATACGCGCTGGGTCCCCATCCCGCGTCGGGCTCTCCCGTGCTGCCGGCGGATTCGGGCCCGTTCGAGCTGATCCGCGCCCGCTGGCTCATCGAATCGGAATGCGCGTCCCTTGCCGCCCGCTCGGCCACGCGCGCCCAGGTGCGCGCCGTGGAAGACGCGCTCGACCAGATGCAGGCGCAGCGCGACAAGGGCACGATGCCGCTCGCATCCGACCGGCTGTTCCATCTGCGCATCGCCGAGGCGAGCGGCAACAGCGCCCTGGCGCTCGTCGTGAAGACGCTGTGGGACCAGCGCATGGGGCCGCTTTTCCTGCGCCTCGAGCACCATTACGACACGCCCGCGCTGTGGGACGTGGCGATCCGCGAGCACCACGAGATCGTGCAGGCGATCGCCCGGCGCGACCCCACCGCGGCCCGCGCCGCGATGCGCCGCCACATGAACCACGCGGCCCGCCGCTTCAGCACGAGCTGGGAGAAGCGCAAGCGCCGCAAGGCGTGAGGTCCCGTCGAGGGCCGGGAGGCTTCGGATCGCTTTTTCGGGACCCGGAAATCGCACCCGTGACCCATCCGGGCTGCTGATCGCGAATTCAAGGGTCCCGAAAAAAAATGATCCGAAGCCTCCCCGCAAGCATCGAGCCGTCCGCAAGGCAACGCAAATCGCTTTGCTGTAGGAAACGGGCTACATCCCTGATGGCGCCATCCGACAGGCGAATCATTGCACGCCTGACTTCGTGACAAAGTGCCGCCCCTTACGATGGTTCCCACGAACTGCCCCAAATGGACCGCAACATGGAAAACACGATTCTCGTCGTCGAAGATGATCCGGAGCTCCAGGAAGTGCTCGCCCTGAACCTGCAGAACGCGGGATACCAGGTCGCGCGCGCCGGCACCGTGCGCCAGGCGGAAGCCGTGGTGAACACGATGCTGCCCCACATGCTGCTGCTCGACTGGATGCTGCCGGACACGCCGGGCCTGTCCTTCGCGCGCAAGCTGCGCGCCGAGAACCGCACCATGGCCGTGCCCATCATCCTGCTCACGGGGCGCGGGTGCGAATCCGACCGGATCACGGGCCTCGAGGCGGGAGCCGACGATTACCTGATCAAGCCCTTCTCGCCGCGGGAGCTGCTCGCGCGCATCAAGGCCGTCATGCGCCGCTGCGCGCCCCAACACGCCGACGTGGTGGTGGAGATCGCGGGCCTGCGCCTCGATCCGGCCTCGCGGCGCATCGTGGGCAACGGGCGCGACATCGACCTGGGCGCGCTCGAATTCCGCATGCTGCGCTTCTTCATGACCCATCCGGGACGCGTGTACAGCCGCGCCCAGCTGCTCGACGAGATCTGGGGCAACAACGTCTACGTGGAGGAGCGCACGGTCGACGTGCACATCCGCCGCCTGCGCCAGGCGCTCGAGCCCACGGGCCACAAGGACCTGCTGGAGACGGTCCGCGGCGTGGGCTACTGCTTCCGGCGCGACCTTCCAGTGCTCGTGCCCCCGCGCATGTCCTCCGTGCTGCGCCCGGCGCAGTGCCTGCCGGACTTCGTGCGCGCGGCCGCGTGAGGCCGGGGACGCCATGAGTCGGGTCTTCGCGATCCTGCTTGCCGTCCTCTGCTGCGGCGCCTCGTCCATCGAGAGCCAGGCCCGCGGTGTCGCGGCCCCGATCGATGCGGCTCCGGTGCAGGCGGTCGACGGGCCGCCGTCGGCGGATTTTGCAAGCCTGCCTTCGCCGGAGGCGCCAGATCCTTCGGCCGGCTGGATATTCGCGGGGGGCTTCCTAGCCCTCGTGGTCGTGCGGCGCACGCGCGCCCCGACCATGCTCTGATCCACCCCACTTCCTCCGGGCCTCACTCCACCGTCACGGACTTGGCGAGGTTGCGCGGCTTGTCCACGTCCGTGCCGCGGCAGAGCGCGGCGTGATACGCCAGCAGCTGCAGCGGCACCGCGTGCACGATGGGCGAGACGATCGCCGGGTGCGGCGGCATCTGCACCACGTGCAGTCCCTCGCCGGCCGCGACGTGTGCATCCTCGTCCGCCATCACGAAGAGCTCGCCGCCTCGCGCACGCACTTCCTGCAGGTTCGACTTCAGCTTGTCCAGCAGCGCGCCGCGCGGGGCGATCGCGACCACGGGCATGCGGGCGTCCACCAGCGCGAGCGGCCCGTGCTTGAGCTCCCCCGCGGGGTAGGCCTCGGCATGGATGTAGGAGATCTCCTTCAGCTTGAGCGCGCCTTCCATGGCGATGGGGTAGTGGATGCCGCGGCCGAGGAACAGCGCGTGCCGGCGCAGCGCGAGCTGCGCGGACCAGTCGGTGATCGCCCCTTCGGTGTCCAGGGCGCGGGTGAGGATGGAGGGCAGGGCGCGCAGTGACTCCAGCAGCTCCGCCTCGCGCCCGTTCGACAGCTTCCCCCGCAGCTTGGCGAGCGCCATGGCGAGCACCAGCAGGGACGCGAGCTGGGTGGTGAAGGCCTTGGTGGAGGCCACGCCGACCTCGGGGCCGGCGCGGGTGAGGAAGCGCAGCTCGGCCGAGCGCACCAGCGCCGACTCGGCGACGTTGCACACGGCGAGGCTGTGGGGCTGGCCCAGCGTGCGCGCATGGTCGAGGGCGGCGAGGGTGTCCGCGGTCTCCCCCGACTGGGAGATGGCCACCACGAGCGCCTTCGGATTCGGGACCGATCGGCGGTAGCGATACTCGCTCGCGATCTCCACATTGCAGGCGATGCCGGCGATCGACTCGATCCAGTGGCGCGCGACCAGCCCCGCGTGCAGGCTCGTGCCGCACGCGAGCACCAGGACGGAGTCGACCTCCGAGAGGATGCGCGGGGCGGCATTGCCGAAGACTTCGGGCGCGAGCGTGCGGGCCTTCACCGCGATCTCCAGGGTGTCGGCCACGGCGCGCGGCTGCTCGAAGATCTCCTTCTGCATATAGTGCCGGTACGCGCCCAGCTCGACCGCGTCGGCCGAGAGGCTGGATTCGTGCCGCGCGCGCCGCACCACGCGCCCGTGCGCCTCCACGATCCGCACGCCCGCGAGGCTCACCTCCGCGCAATCGCCTTCCTCGAGGTAGACCATGCTGCGGGTCACGGCCAGCAGGGCGGAGCTGTCGGAGGCGGCGAAATACTCGCCGTCGCCCAGCCCCAGCAGGAGCGGGGCGCCCATGCGGGCCACCACCATGCGCGTCGGGTCGCGCTCGTCGATCACCGCGATGGCGTAGGCGCCGTGCAACCGGGCCACGGCGAGGCGCACCGCGTCGAGCAGGCCGCGGCCCTCGTGCGCGAACGAGTGCACGAGATGGGCGATCACCTCGGAATCGGTCTGGGACTGGAAGACGTAGCCTCGAAGGCAAAGCTGCGCGCGCATCTCCTCGTGGTTCTCGATAATGCCGTTGTGCACCACGGAGATGCCCCCGCTCACGTGGGGATGGGCGTTGGCTTCCGACGGGGCGCCGTGGGTCGCCCAGCGGGTGTGGGCGATGCCGATGGTGCCCGCGAGGCGGCGTTGGGCGACGAGGCGCCCGAGCTGCGCGACCCGGCCGGTGCTGCGCACGCGGTGCAGCTTGCCGTTGACCACGGCGATGCCCGCCGAGTCGTAGCCGCGGTATTCGAGCCGCTGCAGGCCTTCGAGGAGGATCGG
>JAAOZZ010000396.1 GCA_012274175.1 Betaproteobacteria bacterium | reverse complement strand
CTCCTCGGGACTCGCCCGGCCCCTCATCCGGCTCCAGTGCTACGAGGGGCTGGACATCGCGAGCGCGGTCTACGAGTGGAACGTGCAGCGTCAGATGATGGCGATCCGGCTCGCCGAGGCGGGCGGGCACGGCGGCCGGGCCGACCTCGAGCGCGACCTCTTCTCGGCCGAATACCTCGTGAAGCGCCCGATCCTCCAGGCCCTCGATGCCTCCAACCATGGGCCCGCGCCGATCCTGCTCATCGACGAGTTGGACCGCGCCGACGAGCCCTTCGAGGCGTACCTGCTGGAAGTGCTCTCGGACTTCCAGGTGACGATCCCCGAGCTGGGCGTGATCCGCGCCGAGCATCCGCCGATCGTGGTGGTGACCTCCAACCGCACGCGGGAGATCCACGACGCGATCAAGCGCCGCTGCCTCTACCACTGGGTGGATTACCCGAGCGCGGAGCGCGAGCTGGAGATCCTGCGCCGCAAGGCCCCGGGCGCGAGCGAGCGGCTCTCGCGGGAAGTGGTGGCGTTCGTGCAGCGGCTGCGCACCATGGACCTGTACAAGGCCCCGGGTGTGGCGGAAACCGTGGACTGGACCCGCTCGCTCCTGCTTCTCGACGCACTCGCCCTCGACCCGAAGACGGTGAGCGAGACGCTGGGGGCGCTGCTCAAGTACCAGGACGACATCGCGCGCATGCAGCCGGAAGACATCGCGACGGTCCTCGACGACGTGAAGTCGCGTCTGGCGGCCTGATGGCCGGGCGCCTCGCGGAGAACGTCCTGCACTTCGCGCGCGTGCTGCGCGCCTCCGGCATTCCCATCGGCACCGACAAGGTGATGGATGCGGTGCGCATCCTGCCCACCTGCGGGCTCGCCCAGCGTTCCGATTGGCACGCGACCCTCGCCGCCCTCTTCCTCACGCGCCACGAGCAGCAGGCGCTCTTCGACGAGGCGTTCGAGCGCTTCTGGCGCGACCCCGCCATCGAAGAGCGATTGCGCGCGCTGCTGCTGCCGAAGGTGCAGGGGCGCACGCCCCACTCCGCCGCGGGCGGGCGCCTGGCCGAGGCGCTCTTTCCCACGACCCGGCCCGCGCGGCAGACCGAAGAGCCGCCGGAAGTGACCGTCGATGCGACCCTCACTTTCTCGGCGAGCGAGCGGCTGCGCACCGTGGATTTCGAGCGCATGACGGCGGCCGAATGGGCCGAGGCGCGCCAAGTCGCCTCGCGCCTGCAGCTCCCGGTGCCCGAGGTGCGCATGCGCCGGCACGAGCCGTCGGCGCGCGGTGCGACTATCGACCTCGCCGCCACGCTGCGGCGCATGGGGCGCTCGGGCGGCGAGATCACGGCGCTTGCGCGGCGCAGGCCCGCGATGCGTGCGCCGCCACTCGTGGTGCTCTGCGACATCTCCGGCTCGATGCATCGCTACACGCGCATGTTCCTGCACTTCCTGCACGCCCTCACCCGCGACCGCGAGCGCGTGACGACCTTCGTGTTCGGCACGCGGCTCACGCCCGTCACGCGCCCCCTGCGCGATCGGGACGTGGACGAGGCGCTGGCGCGAGTGGGCGCGAGCGTGGCCGATTGGGCGGGAGGCACGCGCATCGGGGCTTGCCTGCGGGAGTTCAATTTCCGCTGGGCACGCCGTCTCCTCGCGCAGAACGCGTGCGTGATCCTTGTCTCCGACGGGCTCGACCGCGACGACGCCGAGGGCCTCGCCGCGGAAATGCAGCGCCTGCACCGCTCGTGCCGCACCCTCCTGTGGCTGAACCCCCTGCTGCGATACGAAGGCTTCGAGCCGCGGGCCTCGGGGATCGCCTCCATGCTTCCCCACGTCGACGCTTTCCTGCCGATGCACAACCTCGCATCCCTCGAGGACCTCGGCCGCCAGCTTGCCCGGGGCGCGTCGCGCTCCGCCTTCCGCGCCGGGCGGGCGCCCCGGCTCGCCGCCTGATCCATGGAGCTCACCGGACAAAGGCACCTTGCGATCGACCGCGACCACGCGTGGCGCGCGCTGAACGATCCCGAGGTGCTGAAGGCATGCATCCCCGGATGCGAGTCGATCGAGAAGGCGGCAGACAACGAGTATCGCGTGGTCCTCGCCGTGTCGCTGGGCCCGGTGCGCGCGAAGTTCCGCGGCAAGCTCTTTCTCGAGGACGTGGTGGCCCCCGAGCGCTATACCCTGCGCTTCGAAGGCGAAGGTGGTGCGGCGGGATTCGCGAAGGGGACCTCGAAGGTGGCCCTCACCGCCGAGGGAGAATCCACCGTGCTCGACTACAGCGTGCATGCGCAGATCGCCGGGCGGATCGCGCAGCTCGGGAGCCGCCTGGTGGATTCCGCAGCGAAGAAGCTCGCCGACGATTTCTTCGCGGCGTTCGAGACCCACGTGGGCGGCGTGTCCCACGTCACTCCCTCCGACGCGGCCACGGCCGGCCTCCCCGCCGAAGCCTTCGACCCGCGCGTATGGACCTGGATCGCCTGGATGGTGGTGTTCGTCGTCGTGATGATCCTGGCCGTCATCATCCTGCGCTGAAATCGGGGACAGACCCCGATTTCCGGAACTGCGATAATGGCGTTCCCATCGACAACACGGAAGACATCATGACGGCAGCACGCCTCGCCGCCCTTATCGCCCTCGTAGCGATACCCGCCGCAGTCCTGGCCGCGCCGCCGGATGCCTGCACCATCCTCAAGCTCGAGGACCTGAACCAGATCGCCGGCGGCGGCATCGAGCGCGTGCAGGCGCTGCGCACCGGCAATCCCTCGTCGTGCTCCTTCCTCGATGCCCGGCGGGCGGCGGTGGTCGTGATCACCATCCGCCAGGTGCAATACGCCGCCGAGAACGACCTGCAGCACGAGCGCGAGAACCTGGAGAAGATCTATCGCACGAAGGCCAAGTGGCTCAAGACCGTCGGCGAGAACGCGTTCTGGCTCGGCGCCACCCACGACCTCATGTTCCGCAAGGGCAAGATGCTGGTGACCGTCAAGTTCGCCCGCCCGCGCAACCAGAACGAGGTCGACACGGGCCAGGTCGCGCGCATGGTCGAGGCGCAGCTCAAGTAGTGCTCCTCGTCCCGGGCAGCCTCACCCTCGCCCAGCTGCACGGGTTCGAGCGCTCCCACGAGCCGCTCTCGCTCGACCCCTCGTGCCGGGAACGCATGGCCGCGGGCGCGCGCGCGGTGTCGCGCATCGTGGCCGAGGGCAAGCCGGTCTACGGCATCAACACCGGCTTCGGCAAGCTCGCCCAGACCCACATCGCCGCGGACCAGCTCGAGCTGCTGCAGAAGAACCTCGTGCTCTCCCATAGCGTGGGCGTGGGGGCGCTGCTTTCCGACGAGATCGTGCGCCTGGTGATGCTGCTCAAGGTGGCGAGCCTCGCGCGCGGCTATTCCGGCGTGCGTCCCGAGCTCGTGGACGCGATGCTCGCGCTCCTCGAAGCCGAGGTGTTTCCATGCATTCCCTCGAAGGGATCCGTGGGAGCTTCGGGCGACCTCGCGCCGCTCGCGCACATGTCCGCCGCGCTCCTCGGCTGGGGCGAGGCGCGCCACCGCGGGAAGATCCTGCCCGCCGCGGAAGCGTTGCGCGTCGCGGGCCTGGCACCCATCACCCTTGCGCCCAAGGAAGGACTTGCGTTGCTGAACGGAACCCAAGTCTCCACTGCGCTGGCGCTCCACGGGCTCTTCGCCGCGGAGAACCTGTTCGCCGCCGCGGTGGTGGCGGGGGCGATGTCGGTGGATGCGGCCATGGGCAGCGACACGCCCTTCGACGAGCGCATCCACGAGCTGCGCGGGCACCTGGGGCAGATCGAGGCGGCCGCGACCTACCGCCGGCTGCTTCACGGGAGCCAAATCCGCGCCTCCCACCTCACGGGCGACGACAAGGTCCAGGATCCCTACAGCCTGCGCTGCCAGCCCCAGGTGATGGGTGCGTGCCTCGACGTGATGAACGCGGCGGCACTGACGCTCCTCACCGAGGCCAACGGCGTCACGGACAACCCGCTCGTGTTTCCCGAGACCGGCGAATCGCTCTCGGGCGGTAACTTCCACGGCGAGCCCGTCGCCTTCGCCGCCGACCAGCTGGCCCTCGCGATCGCGGAGATCGGGGCGCTTTCCGAGCGGCGCGTGGCGCTGCTCATCGACGCGACCATCAGCGGCCTGCCGCCTTTCCTCACCTCGGCGAGCGGCGTCAACTCCGGGTTCATGATCGCCCACGTGACCGCGGCGGCGCTCGCCTCGGAGAACAAGTCCCTTGCGCACCCCGCGAGCGTCGACTCGCTGCCCACGTCAGCGAACCAGGAAGACCACGTGTCGATGGCCACCTTCGCCGCGCGCCGCCTCTCCGACATGGCGGAGAACACCGCCGGCATCGTCGCGATCGAGCTGCTCGCCGCCGCCCAGGGCATCGACCTGCGCCGTCCGCTGCGCTCCTCGCGCGCCCTCGAGGAAGCTCACGCCATCGTGCGCCGCGTGGCTCCCCACCTCGACGGCGACCGCTACCTCGCCCTCGACATCGCCGCCGTAACCCCCCTCGTGCGCGCCGGCGCCTTCACCCGCTTCTGCCCCGAAGTCGCCCTCTCGTCGTCCTGAAATCGGGGACAGACCCCGATATCAGGGAAATCGGGGTCTGTCCCCGATTTTCGCGAGGCCTTCGCGGACGAGCTTTCCCAGGTCGTTGCGCGGGAGCTCGGAGACGATGAAGTAGCGCACGGGCGCCACCACCTCGAGGCGCGCGAAAGCGTGGCGGTGCAGGGCGTCCAGGTCGAGGGGGCCGGAGGCGACCACCGCGGCGGCGAGCCGCGGGCCTTCAACACCCGCTTCCACGGCGAACACCGCCGCCTCCGCGACACCCGGGAACTCCTCGAGGACCGCCTCCGCGAATTGCGGCGCGACCTTGCGCCCGCCCACGTTGATGATCTCGTCGGTGCGCCCCTCGACGAACACGAGCCCCTCGGCGGAGACGTGCCCGCGGTCGCCCGGATGGAACCAGCCGTCGCGAAAGCGCGTGCGGTCCCCGGCATCGGCACCGAGGTAACCGCCCGGCATGCCATCGACCGCCACCCGAATCTCCCCCGTGACGCCGGCCGCCACGGCGCGCCCGCCAGCGTCGACCACCTCGAGCCGCGCTCCCGGAGAAACGCGTCCCGTGGTCCCGGGCCATCGCGCGAGCATCTCGGGTGTGGCCATGGACACCGTGCCGACCTCCCCCATGGCGTAGGGCAGGTACACGTGCGTGGAGAACCGCTCGCGCGCGAGATCCAGCAGCCGCGCCGAAGGCGTGGCCCCGAGGAGCCGAAGCTGCGTGACCGAAGGAAACGCCGGCCCACCCCCGGGCAGCGCCTGCAGCATGATCGCCAGGTGCGCTGGCGCGATCGGAACGAGCGTCACCCCGTGCCGCCGGATCGCATCGAAGAAGATCTCATTGGCGTATCCCATCGGTATCACCACCGTGCCGCCCTCGCAGAGCGCGAAGAGCGCGAGGTTCAGCGCAATGGAAATCGCGAGGTTCGGCGGGATCACGCGCGGCTCCCGCGGCTCGCCGCAGAAAAGCCGGTCCAGCCGCACGGAGAACATGCCGTGGGTCTGCATCACGCCCTTCGGCAATCCGGTGGTCCCCGAAGTGAGCGCGATGCGAAGGCCATCGTCGGGACCCGGCGCGAATCCCGAGTAATCCAGGCGCGTTTCCGTCCCGCGAGCCCGCACGCCCTGCACCACCAGCGAGGCGCATCCCTCCACCGGCGGCACCACGCGATCGGCGATCGCGAGCGTCGCGCCGAACTTGCGGACCAACGCGGCGCGCTCCGCCGGCCCCATCACCGTGGAGACCGGAAGCACGATCGCGCCCAGGCGCGCCAGCGCGAGGAACGTGACGAGGTGCAGCGGCGACTGGGTCATCGTGAGCGCCACCACCTGCCCCGGGCGAACGCCCGCCCCGTGCAGGTCCCGCACCGCGTTCGACAGGCACGCGAGCAGCATGCGGTAGCTCATGGGCGCATCGCCATGGACGATCGCAGTCGCCTCGGGCGTGCGGTCCACCGCCGCCAGGATGCGGTCGATCAGCAGCATGTCGATGCCTTCGAATGCCCGGCCGGGGCTCTCAGCCCGCCACCGCTCAGTCGCGCGGCAAATAGAGCGCAACGCACAACGCCACGCCGATGACCCAGAGCAGCCACACGCGCGTGATGAAGTACGGATACGCCATCAGCGCCACGCCGATCGCCATCGGCTTCATGAGCGCCTGCTTCTTGCCGTACATGAACGCGCCGACGCCGATCACCCCGAAGACCATCGAGGCCAGCAGGTAGCCGGGGCTGGGCAGGGAAAAGTTCATGGTGCGTGGACCTCCTCGAGTAGGCCCTCGAGTTTGCGGTCGAGGAGCGGGGAATCGGGCAGCGGGACGTGGAACGCCTCGGTGAGCGTGCGCCTGAACTCCTCCACGCTTCCCATGGTGCGCCGCTCGGTCTCGCCGCCGCGATGGTGGATCGCGTAGCGCGCGTTGCGAAGCGCATGGCGTTTTCCGGGAGCGGCGCGCGCGGCGATGATACCGGTCACGAAGTGGGACGACGGATGGTTCGCCAGGTACCAGTTGCTCACCTCGTAGTCGGCCTGGAGCTGCTCGTGCAGGTCGAACGTGTAGAGCCCCTGCCAGCTTCCCGCCACCTTCGCCTCGAGCAGGAAGCCGTCGCCCGCCGCCGAGATGCGGTGCGGCTCGTGGGGGGTGTCCTGCTCGATGCCGGCCTCCAATCGCAGCGGCGCGGTGAGCGTGAGCCCGCCGAATCCCACGTCGGCCACGTAGCGCTCGCCCTCGACCGCCACCAGCAGCAGCATGTGGCTGCGCGACGTGACCACGCCCGGCGAAACATTCCAGCGCACCCGCGCCGCGAGGCGGCGCACCTCGAACCCCAGGTCCTCCAGCACGCGCGCGAAAAGCAGGTTGTGCTCGAAGCACCAGCCTCCGCGACGCCCTCGCACGAGCTTGTCCTCGATGGAGGCGATGTCGAGCTTCACCGGCTCGCCCAGGAAAGGTGCCAGGTTCTCAAACGGGATCGCCTCGGCGTGCAGTGCGTGGATGCGCCGAAGCGTTTCGAGCGTGGGTGCGGCCTCCGCGCCGTGGCGGATGCGGGCGAAATAGGCGTCGAGGTCCAGCTCCGGTCGAGCCACGGGAAGTTCCAGGGAATTGCACGAAGCCTGAATGATAGACCGGCCGGACCCCGGGCTCACTTGTGACGATAGGCGATGCCGTCCTCGATCGGCAGCGGGCCGCATGTGCCCGCGGCGGCGGCATCCAGGAAAGCCCGCGCGGCACCGGCCGCGAGCGCCTGCGCCTTCGGCGAATAGCCGTTGCCCCCCAGGTTCATGTGCGAGGCGCTGTCGATCACCCCGATCCACTTGCATCCCGCCGGCATGTCGTCGTAGGCGACGGTGCGCGTCTTCCACGATCCCTCGAGCGCCTGGTCGCGGGTCCCGGTGAGCATGAGCATGGGCTTGCCGATCGCGCGCCACGCGTGCTCCGGAAAGATCTCGCCCGGACCCTGGGGCGAAAGCGCCACATAGGCGTCGAACCGGTCCTCGCCCGCGAGCCGCAGGCGGTTTCGCGCTCCCGCCTCGAGCATGACCGTCGCCGCGCCCATCGAGTGGCCGACCAGCGCGGCGAAGTGTCCATTGCAGCGCGGCCGCGCCCAGGCGAGCGCCGCGCCGATGTCCATTGCCCGCGCCACGTAGGCCGAGCGGTCCGTGGTGAGCTCTCGCAACG
>JAAOZZ010000395.1 GCA_012274175.1 Betaproteobacteria bacterium | reverse complement strand
CCCGTGAGCGCGCGCGGTGGGGGCATGGAAGTCAAGGTGTGGCGCGGCGGGGCCGACGGGCGCTTCCAGTCGTTCGACGTTCCGCGCCAGCCCAGCCAGACCGTGCTCGACGTCGTGACCCACATCCAGCGCCACCTCGATGCGACGCTTTCCTACCGCTTCGCCTGCCGCGTGGGCATGTGCGGCTCGTGCGCGATGACCGTGAACGGCGTGCCGCGCTGGACCTGCCGCACCCACGTGGACAAGGTGGCGCGCGCGGGCTCGCTCACCATCGCCCCGCTCGCGAACCTGCCGGTGGTGAAGGACCTCGTGGCCGACATGAGCGAATTCTTCGATAAATGGGCGCGCGCCCGCGGCCAGTTCAAACCCGCCGCCACCCGCGCCGACGCTTTCGCCCGGGTGGACCCGGCATCGCCCGCGCGCCGGGAGGCCGACGCCGGCATCGAATGCATCGGCTGTGGCGTGTGCTACGCCGCGTGCGACGTGGTGAAGTGGAACCGGGATTACCTCGGGCCGGCCGCGTTGAACCGCGCGTGGACGCTCGTGAACGACGTGCGGGACGCCGGGCAGAAAGAACGGCTGCGCGCCGTGGCGGGAGACGCCGGCTGCCACGCGTGCCACACGATGATGAGCTGCACGGAACATTGCCCGAAGAGTCTATCGCCCACGCGCGCGATCGCGGGGCTCAAGCGCGCGACGCTGCGCCTTGCGCTGGGCGGCGAGGACTCGCCCCCGTGAACGCCCGGAGAGCCGAGGCGATGCTCTGGGCCGCGCAGCGGCTCACCGCCGCGCTGCTCGCGGTGCTCGTGGCGGTGCACCTCGTCACGATCATCTACGCCGTGCGCGGCGGCTTGAGCGCCGCGGAGATCCTCGCGCGCACCCGCTCGAGCGTCGCGTGGCCCGCCTTCTACGGCCTCTTCGTCCTCGCCGCCGCGATCCACGGCGCGATCGGCCTTCGTACCGTCGCCGGCGAATGGCTGGGATGGCGCGGGCGTTCCGCCGACGCGGCCGCGCTCGCCGTGGCACTCGCCCTGGCCGCCGTGGGACTGCGGGCCGTGGCCGCGGTGACGCTGCCATGATCCGCGCACGCAACCATCCGGGTTGGTGGGCGTTCATCGTGCACCGGCTCTCGGGCATCGCCCTGGCGCTCTTCCTGCCCGCGCACTTCCTCGCGCTGGGCACCGCCTTGCGGGGCGAGGCGGCCCTCGATGGCTTCCTGCGCTGGACCGAGCAGCCCCTCGTGGTGGCGGCGGAATGGGGCCTGGTCATGCTGCTCGCCGCGCACCTCGCCGGCGGGCTGCGCCTGCTCGCGCTCGAGTTCCTGCCGTGGCGCGATTGGCAGAAGACGCTCGCCGCCCTCGCCGCGGGCTTCGCCGTCTTCGCGGGCCTCGCGTTCGCGCTGGCGCGATGAGCGGTATCCTTGGCAGCCGTGCCCTGAATCCATACCAAAACCAGGAGGAACCGATGTTGATGCGCATGCTGAGCCGGCTTTTCGTCGTGGCCCTTACGGGACTCGTTGCCTTCGCCTCCGCCGCCGCCGATCCGTGGCCGACGAAGCCGGTGAAGATCGTCGTTCCCTTTCCCGCGGGCGGAGCGACGGATGTCGTCGCGCGGCTGCTCGCCCAGAAGCTCTCGGAGGCATGGGGACAGGGCGTGGTGGTCGAGGACCGCGCGGGCGCGGGCGGCAACATCGGCGCCGACGTGGTCGCCCATGCGCACCCCGACGGCTACACGCTGCTGATGACCTCGGGCTCGATCGTCACGGCCAACCCGTACATGTACAAGAAGATGACCTTCGATCCGGCCAAGGACCTGGTGGCCATCACCAACGTGGCCTCCGGCCCGCAGGTGATCGTGGTGACCAATTCCCTCGCCGCGAAGACGCTGCGCGAATTCATCGACTACGTGAAGGCCAATCCGGGCAAGCTCAACTTCGGCAGTGCCGGAGTGGGCACCCAGGTCCACCTCGCCACGGAGAACTTCGCCTACGCCGCCGGGCTCGACATGACCCACATCCCCTACAAGGGAGAGGCGCTCGCGCTCACCGACCTCATGGGCGGGCAGGTCCAGATGGTCACGCCCAACCTGGGAGCGGCCATCAACCTGATCAAGCAGGGCAAGATCCGCGCGCTGGCGGTCACGAGCGCGAAGCGCTCGCCCGAGCTTCCCGACGTTCCCGCCGCCTCCGAGGTATTGCCGGGATTCGAGAACACCGGCTGGTTCGGCCTGATGGCCCCGACGGGCACTTCCAACGCGATCATCCAGAAGGTCTACCAGGACAGCGCGAAGATCCTGAAGTCCGACGAGTTCCACGCGCGCCTGGCCCAGCAGGGCATGGCCCCCGTGGGCAACACGCCGGCGGAATTCGCCGCCGCGATCCGGACCGAGAGCGCGCGCTGGGCCAAGGTGATCCGCGAACGCCACCTCGAGGCGAAGTGACGTCCCGCGCAACGGAGCGCCGATGAAGGTCGACGTCGCACAGGTCGAGGACGTCGCGCGGGAGTTGTACGTGCGTGCGCTGAAGATGCTGCCGCCCGACGTGAAGGAGGGCCTCGCGCGGCTCTCGGCGAGCGAGACCGACTCCACCGCGCGGCAGGTCCTGGGCACGATGGTCACGAACATCCGCGTGGCGGAGGACACCGGCAACCTGCTCTGCCAGGACACCGGCATCCCGATCTACAACGTGACCATCGGCCGCGGCGTCGAGCTGGACGGTGCGGAGCTGAAGCGCGCGATCCGGCGCGGCTGCGAACGGGCCACCCGGGAGCACCCCCTGCGCTCCTCGGTGGTCCATCCGATCACCCGCGTCAACGAGCAGACCTCGTGCGGCCCGGGGGTGCCCGCCATCCACGTCGACTTCAGCGACGACGCGGAGCGGCTCGTGATCGAGATGGTGCCCAAGGGCAGCGGGTCGGAGAACAATTCGTGGCTGCGGATGGCGATTCCCGCCGAGGGCGTGGCCGCGATCAAGACCTTCGTGGTCGATTGCGTGCTCGACGCGGGAGGCAAGACCTGCCCGCCGACGATCGTGGGCGTGGGCATCGGCGGCACCTCGGACCTGTGCGTGGCGCTCGCCAAGCGCGCCGCCACGCGCGCCCTGGGCACGCGCTGTCCCGATCCCGAGGGTGCGGCGCTCGAGGCGAGCCTGAGCGAGGCGGTCAACCTGCTGGGCGTCGGGCCCCAGGGCCTGGGCGGGGATTCCACGGCGTTCGCCGTCCACGTGGAGCTCGCCGCCACCCACATCACGATGAATCCCGTGGCCGTGAACATGCAATGCCATTCGGCCCGCCGCGCGAGCGCCGCTTTCACCCCCGCGGGCGTGGCATACGGCTACTGACCGTGAGCCACCACGTCCTCCACCTTCCGGTCACCGAAGCGCAGGTGCGCGCGCTGCGGATCAACGACACCGTCACCCTCGAAGGCCCGCTCTTCGGCATGCGCGACGCCAACCTGATCGCGCTCTTCGACCGCGGCCGCACCACGCGTTTCGACCTGCGGGGGCACGCCGCGATCCACACCGCCCCCAACGTGAAAAAGGTACCGGTCTCCGCGGAACATCCCACGGGATATGCGCCCGTGTGCGTGGGAACGACCACGTCCGCGCGCATGGAGCGCTTCACCCGGCCCCTGATGGAGCAGCGGGGCGTGCGCCTCATCGTCGGCAAGGGAGGGTTGGGCCAGGGCTCCGCGGACGCGTTCGCCGAGCTGGGCGGCGCTTATCTCGCCGTGATAGGGGGAACGGCCGCGCTGGAGACCACGTGGATCCAGGCGATCGAGGACGTGGACCTGGACGACCTCAATCCGGAGTCCATCTGGAAATTCCGCGTGGCCGGGTTCGGGCCGCTGCTGGTCGCCATGGACAGCCACGGGGGCAGCCTTTATGCGGCCGTAAACCGCAATGCCCGTGCCCGGCGCGCGAACACTTTGGCGCGCCTGGGTGTCAAATAGTCCGCACGAAGCATGGGCGGGGGGCCGGCGCCCCCGTGGGCTTGTTGCCCGAAATTAAGGTAAACTCGCCCGTTTTCTGAGCGGGACGGGGGCTTCAGACCCACGGTTCCGATCCCATTTCGGGCGCCCCTCACGAGGGGGCGCGACGCAAGGCGAGGCCTCCCTTGGGCCGGCGCCGCAGGTGCAACAGGAGGTCCTGAGAGTGGATTACTTGCAGCAGCAGAGGAGCTGGGGCAGGCACATGCCCAGCATTCTCGTGGTCAT
>JAAOZZ010000056.1 GCA_012274175.1 Betaproteobacteria bacterium | reverse complement strand
TCGGCGATCGGCCCCTGGAGGACCCGCTCCCAGAAGCGCCGCCGCTCGCTCGGCTTCAGGCGCTCCTTCACCCGGTCGCGGAAGGCTCCCACGAGGGCCGCGAGGTGCCCGTACCCCGCCGGGACGAGGGTCTCCAGGCGCGCGCGCAGCAGGCGTGCCAGCACCGGCGAGGCCCCGCCGCTCGACACCGCCACGATGAGCGGGGAGCGCTCGAGGATGGAGGGAAAGATGAACGAGCAGAGGCGCGGCTGGTCGACCACGTTCACCGGGATGCGCCGCGCCTTCGCCGCGGCGGCGACGGCGCGGTTCACCCCGTCGTCGTCGGTGGCCGCGACCACGAGCGCATGGCCGCTCACGTCCTCGTCGCGGAAGCTCGCCGCCCGGTACTCGACCCTGCCCGCGGCGCGATCGGCCTCGAGGCTCGCCCCGAGCGCGGGCGCGAGCACGGTCACGCGCGCTCCCGCGCGCAGCAACAGTACGCACTTGCGCGCGGCGACCTCGCCGCCCCCCACCACCAGGCAGGGCTCCCGGCGGACATCGACAAAGATCGGCAGGTACTCCATGGCGTCCTCGCGCGCGTTCGCGCTACGATCCTTCGCTATGTTAAATTCTGCACAGAGGATGCATGCCCCGGCTTCTCACACTTTCGCTCGCGGCGCGCCTGATCGGCGTGCGGCGGGGTGCGCTCCAGGGCAAGATCCGCAGCGGCGAGCTGGCCGCGTTCGAGGGAATGGTGTCGGCGGACGACCTGCTGCGCGCCTACCCCGATGCGAGGCTCGAGGACAACGCCGCGTTCGAGCGCATGGAGGCGATCAAGGACGCCGCCTTCACCCGGCGCATGCGCGAGCGCCTGCTGCCCAGCACCGAGGTCCTGGTCGCGCGCCTGGCGGAGATGAGCCGGGAGCGGGCCGAGGTCCAGTCGCGCGTCGAGCATTACCGGGCCACCCTGGAGCAGATGCAGGCGAGGCTGGAGGAGACGCAAGGCGCAAGCGGCCCCGAGCGGGACCTCGCCGCGGAGCTGCTCGCGTGGCTGCGCCAGCGCGTCGAGCCCGGAGCAGGCGATGAAGAGCCCCTGATGGTGGAAGAGAATTTCCTGAGGATCATGACCGCGCACGTACGCATCCAGTCGAGTGGGCATGAATTCTTCGTCGACGGCAACGACAGCCTGCTCGAAGCCGCGCTGCGCGCGGGTCTCGCCCTCGATTACGGCTGCAGCATCGGCAGCTGCGGCCAGTGCAAGGCCACGGTGCTTTCCGGCGAAGTGCACCGCACGCGCCACTCCGACTACGCACTCACCGCCGCCGAGAAACACGCCGGCGTGGTGCTCATGTGCTGCAACACCGCCGTGGGCGACCTCGTGATCGAGGCGCGCGAGGCCCACAGCCCCGTGGAGATGCCGCTGCAGGTGATCGAGGCCCGGGTGAAGTCCGCCGAGGCGATCGGCGAGGGCATCCGCCTGCTGCACCTGCAGACCCCGCGCACCAACCGGCTGCGATTCCTCGCGGGCCAGTCGGTGAACCTTGCGCTCCCCGGAGGGCCCGGTGGCTGCTACCCGGTGGCGAGCTGTCCCTGTGATGACCGCAATCTCCAGTTCCACATCCGGGAGCGGCCGGGAGATGCCTTCGCCCAGCGCGTGCTGGAAGGCCTCGCCATCGCCGACACGGTGCGCGTCGAAGGCCCCCTGGGCGGCTTCGTGCTCGACGAGGCGTCGCACCGGCCCCTGGTCTTCATCGCGTGCGAGACGGGATTCGCGCCGGTGAAGAGCCTGCTCGAGCACGCCATGGCGCTCGACGCGGCCGAATCCCTGGAGCTCTACTGGATCGCATCGGGGAAGGGCGGGCATTACCTCGACAACCTCTGCCGCTCGTGGACCGACGCGCTGGACAACTTCCGCTACGTGCCGCTCACGACGGCGGACGGCATGGGCGACCAGGCGGCGATGCGCTCCGCCCTGCTCCAGGTGCTGCAGGACCATCCGCGCATGGACGGCTTCGATGCGTATGTCGCCGGTCCCGCGCCGCTCGCCCAGGCCGCGGAGCTGCTGGTGGAGCGCGGCTTGCCGCGCTCGCAGCTGTTCGTGAGCACGCTCGATTCCTGAGCACGGGCCGGCGCCACGGATCGCGATATCCCTCACGACGGCGGCGGAAGCGCGGATTTCTTCCGGTTCCTCCCCAGGCCGTGCTCGACGGCGCTCACCGCCGCCTCGACCCGCGAGCGCATCCCGAGCTTGCGCAGGATCGCCTTCACGTGCAGCTTCACCGTCCCGTCGGCGATCTGCAGCGCCCGCGCGATCATCTTGTTGCTCAAGCCGTCGGCCACCGCTTCGAGGATCTCGAGCTCCCGCGGGGTGAGCTCCGCGAACGGCGCGACCGGGCGCGCGGCCTCGGGCTCGGCGCCCCGTTCCCCGCGCACGTGCCGGGCGAGCGTGCCCACCAGCTCGCGAGCCACCACGTGCTCGCCCCGCAGCGCCTCTTCCAGGGCCGGCACCAGGTCCTCCGGGTCCATGTCCTTCAGCAGGTAGCCCTGGGCTCCCGCCCGGAGCGCGGCGCTGAGATCCGCGTCCTCGCGGCTCATGGTGAGCAGCACCACCGTGGCCGTGATGCCCGCCGCGCGCAGCTGCTTCAGGGTCTCGACGCCGGACATCCCGGGCATCTTGATGTCGAGCAGGATCAGGTCGGCGGCGAGCTCGCGCGCGCGCCGGATGCCCTCCTCGCCCGAGCTCACCGAGGCCACCACCTGGACGCCACGGCTTTGCAGCAGCTGCTCGATGCCCTTGCGCACGAGCGCGTGGTCGTCGATGAGGAGCACGCGCATCTCAGCGCCGAGCTTCCGCCGCGCCGCCCGCCGGCGGCGCGTTGAAGATCAGCACGATGCGCGTGCCCTCGCCCGGCTCGCTCTCGATCACGATCTGGCCGGGCAGGCGCTCGGTGCGCTCGCGCATGATCGCGAGGCCCGCGTGGTCGCCGTCGCCGCTTTCCTCGATGCTGCCCATGCCCACGCCGTCGTCCTCGATCAGCACCGTGTAGAGGTCCTCCTCGTTGTTGAGCATGATGCGCACGTTGCGCGCCCCGCTGTGCTTGCGGATGTTCGTGAGCGCCTCCTGGATGATGAAGTAGACCTGGATCTCCTGCATCCGGGAAAGGGCGAGCTCCCGGCAATCGTTCTGGAAATAAACCGCGATGCCGGTCTCCCGGCCGAAGCGCTCCACCAGGTTCGCGACCTTCTGCGCGAGGCCCGAATCGTCGATCTTCAGGCGGTAGTTGGTGAGCAGGTCGCGCAAGTCCGCGTTCGCCCGGGTCATCGCGCGGCGCAGGCCCCGCACCTCGTACTGGGCGGCCCCGAAGTCCTTGCGCCCCAGGGACTCGCCCAGCATCTTGAGCTGCAGCCGCATGCCGATGAGCGACTGGGCCAGCGAATCGTGCAGCTCGTTGCCGATGATATTGCGCTCTTCCATGACCGCCAGGTGCCGCGCCTCGCTCTCCAGGCGCGACTTCTCGATGGCGAGCCCCAGGAGGCGCCCGACGCTCACCAGCAGGTCGGGCATGTCCTCGCCCATGGCCGCGAGGGGCCGGTCGAGGAAGAGGTTGTACACGCCGAGGATGCGGTTCTGGTACTGGACTGGCGCCACCACGAACTCCGCGCAATCGCGCTCGAGCATCGGCGCCCCCAGGAGTGCCGCGCAATGGGCGGTCCCGGCCTGGATGCGGATCCCCCCTTCGGCCGCGACCCAGCCGCAGGGGCAGCGCCCCCCGGGCATCAGGCGGTCGCGCTCGACCACCTCGGGTGCCAGGCCCCGGCTCGCGATGAGGCGCGTGTTGCCGTCGCCGGTAGCCAGGCGCACGCTCGCCGCGCGCGCGTCGATCAGCTCGACGAGGGTGTCGAGGAAGCCGGCCAGGAGCTGCTCGAGGTCGCCCGGCTGGCTTAAGCTCGTGGCGACCGCATAGAGGATGTCGAGCGACTGGGTCTTGCGCGCGAGCCGGACGGACTGCGCCTGGGGTGTCGCGCGGCCCCGGTGCCCGGCGTCCTCGCCCGATCCCAACCTAGCTCCCCGGCGCCGTCCCGCCGGGCGCCGGCTTCTGCCGCGCGGGTCCCGGCGCCTTGTGGGAAGGATCGTTGGGGTTGATGAAGATGAAGCGCGGCTCCCCGGCGTTGAGCTCCACGTAGTCGAGCGTGGCGCCGGTCAGCAGCTCGACGCAGCCCGCGGCGACCAGCACCTTGACCTGGTTGCTCTCGAACTCGACGTCGCCCTCGCCCTTCTCGTCGAAACCCAGGCCGTACTCGATCGTGCCCTGGTCGTCCAGGCGCGCGGCCAGGCGCAGTCGGACCTCCTTCAGGTCGGGCTGCTGCTGCGCGGACTTCAGGATCTGCTGGGCGGCCTGCGGCGTGACGGTGATCATGGAACCTCCGGGCGTACCGCGCTCAACCGGTGCTCCACGCACGGGGCTTGCGCATCCCGGCGATTTTACAGGCCTGCTTCACGTAGCCGTAGGGGAAGAGCTTGAACAGGTCGTTCCTCTCGGCGCTGCGGGTGTCGGCGAGGAACTTCATCACGAAGCGCGCGTCGGGAATGACGTGGCGCTCCTCGTAGAACTCGCGCACGAACCGGATCACGGCCCAGTGGTCGTCGGTGAGCTCGATGCCCTCCCTCCGGGCGATCTCGAGCGCCCATTCCCGGCTCCAGTCCGACGGATCGACCAGGTAGCCTTCATCGCCGGTGGGCATCGGCTTCGCTTGAGCGTCAGGCTGCATGCTTGCACCTCCGGATGAAATCGACGAAACGCCGCGCCCAGGGATTGCCCTCGACGGCGCGCAGGTGCGCGTAGGACGCGAGCAGGTTGCGGTGAACAATGCCGTCGTGCCGGCCGTCGATGCCGTGGCCGCGCTCGACCTCGTAGGCGAACTCTACGCCGGGGGCGAGGTTCTCGACGCTCGAGTAGTGGAACTCGTGCGCACGGATCGTCTGGGGGCCGGCCGCGGGGCGCGCCGCCCACGGACCGCGGCCGGTCTCGCGCAGGTGCACATACCCCCGCCCGACGGGCCGGCGGTGCATCACGATGTCGGCGGGAATCGCTCCCACCATCGGCGCGCGGCGGCCGTCCCATTCGATGCCGCGCGCGAGATACATGAGTCCCCCGCACTCGGCGTATGCGGGTACCCCCGCCTCGATCGCGGCGCCCACCTCGCTGCGCAGCTCCTCGTTGGCGGCGAGCGCCTCCATGTGCGTCTCCGGAAACCCGCCGCCGATGAACAGGCCGTCGGCGCTCGGCAGGCGCCGGTCGGTGAGCGCGTTGAACGCCACGAGCTCGGCTCCGGCCTCCTCCAGCGCCTCGAGGTCGCCCGGATAGTAGAAGCCGAAAGCGGCGTCGCGCGCGATCGCGACCCGCACCGGGGCTTCGTCCCGGCGTGGCACGGCGCCACGCTCCAAAGGCGCGGCCAGGGGCAGCGGAGGCGCCTCCCGCGCGATGGCGAGGACGGCTTCGAGGTCTACCTGGGACGCGATCCGGGCCGCGATCCGGTCCACGGCTTCGCGCGCCGCGGGAGCCTCGTTGCTGGGGACGAGGCCGAGGTGGCGCTCCACGATCGTCATGCCCTCGTCTTCCTGCACCGCTCCCACCACCGGCACCCCGGTGTAATGGGCGATCGCCGCGCGCAGCTTCGCCTCGTGGCGCGCTCCACCCACGCGATTGAGGATCACGCCCGCGATGCGGATTCCGCGATCGAAGGCCTGGTAGCCGAGGACGAGGGGTGCCACGCCGCGCGTCATGCCGCGCGCATCCACCACCAGCAGCACGGGAGCGCCGAGGAGGGCCGCGACCGCCGCGTTGCTGTTGCTGCCCTCCAGGTCCATTCCGTCGTACAGGCCCTTGTTGCCCTCCACGATGCCGATCGAGGCCCCGCCCATGCGCCGGGCGAATTCCGCGCGAATCTCCTGCGCCCCGCAGAGGTAGGGATCGAGGCTGTAGCACGGGCGTCCCGCTGCGAGCCCGAGCCAGAGCGGGTCGATGTAATCGGGACCCTTCTTGAAGGGCTGGACTACCTCGCCGCGCGCGCGCAGGGCGGCGGCAAGGCCGATGCTCACCATCGTCTTGCCCGAGGACTTGTGCGCGGCGGAGATGAGGAGGCGATTCACGGAGCGGCGGAGCCGGCGTCGCCGTCGGCGAGGCTTTGGGGCAGGAAGGGCAGGACCTTGAGTGCCAGCGCGGTGAGCGCGAGTGCCAGCGCCATTCCGCCGGCGCCCAGGGCGACCTCGGGCAGGCTCGGGGCGTAGGACGCGACCACGCCGTCGAAGAAGCTGCTCGAGACTTCCTTGTCGGCGAACATCGCCAGCGGAAACGCCTGCCCGCCGATGATGAGGACATAGAGCTGCGCGAGGCCGCCCGCGACCACGCACGCGGCGGCGGCGGCGAGCGCCCCCCGCGAGCCTCGCGTGGCCGGCGCGAAGAGCAGCGCCAGCGGCACGATGCCGCCCACCAGGACCTGTCCGATCCAGAAGATCCCGGTGTAGACGCCGCCGTCGATGAGCAGGAATCGCACGACCTCGTGCTGGCGCGCGATGTAGAAGTTGGTGAGCTGGAAGACGGCGACGAAGTACAGGACGGCGGCGACGAACACGCCCAGCAGGTTCCCCAGCCGGTGCAGCAACGCATCGCCCAGCGCGCGCGCGCGCCCACGGTAGGCGGCCATCAGCACCAGGAGGAAGATCGCGAGCCCGAAGGCGAACGACATCACGATGAAGAGGGGCGCCAACAGCGCGCTGTCGTAGGGCTCGCGCGCCACGAGGAAGCCGAAGATGGAGCCGGTCCCGGTGGTGAGCACGAGGCGCCAGACGAACGCCACGAGGCCGGCACGCTGCGTGAAGCCGTTCATGCGCCGCTCGAACATGGTCCACAGGTATAGCGCAACGACGGCGAAGAAGCCGGTGTAGAGGAAGATGTTCCAGGCGAAGACGGACTTGAAGTTGTAGTGGGTCATCGCCACCACCAGGCGGTCCGGGCGGCCCAGGTCGAGCACCAGCACCGACAGGCCGCCCGCGAGCAGCGTGATGGCGAGCAGGCCCGAGAGCCGCGCGAGGGGCTTGTACAGCTCCCGCCCGAACACCGAGGCGATCGACGCCACGTTGAGGGCGCCGGAAGCGGCCACGATCAGGAATACCGCGAACACGTGCGGCACTCCCCAGACGATGCGGTTGCTCATGCCGGTCACGTGGTGGCCCTGGTGTTCCATGTACCAGGCGGCGGCGAGGCCCGCGAGGACCAGGATCCCGAGGGCTCCCACCAGCGTGCGGAAAGCGGCACTGCGACCGTCGATCTCGCGATACTGGATGCTCGCCATGGCTAGAGCCCCTGGTAGCGCACGCCGGTGTTCAACGCGAGGTCGGCGCGCACCTGGCTCGAGGGCTCGCTGCGGATCCGGCGGTGGATCTCCGCGGCGGGATCGTTCAGGTCGCCGAACACCATGGCCTTGCCGCCGTCCCGGTTGCACGCCTCCACGCAGGCCGGAGTCTCGCCGCGGTCCACGCGGTGCACGCACAGGGTGCACGACTCCACCACGCCCTTGCCCCGCGGCACGTCCGCCTTCTGGCCGGTGATCTCCTCGTGGATGAAGGAGCGCGCTCCGTAGGGACAGGCCATGACGCAGTAGCGGCAGCCGATGCACGCGTGCTTGTCCACGAGCACGATGCCGTCGTCGCGGCGGAACGAAGCGCCCGTCGGGCAGACGTCCACGCATGGCGGATGCTCGCAGTGCTGGCACATCATCGGCAGCGCCTGGGCATAGCCGGTGCGCTTGTCGCGCAGGCTCACCTTGCGGATCCACTGCGGATCGGTCTCGGGCCGCCCATGGCCCTTCCATCCGTTCTCGTCGCTGCAGGCGGTGACGCAATCGTCGCAGTCGGCGCACTTCGTGATGTCGATCAGCAGGCCCCAGCGCTTCAACGCGGAGGCGGCCTCCTCGGGCGAGCGGGCCTGGGCGAGCTCGATCAGCCGCAGGCCCGGCGCCAGCGCAGCACCCGCCACGGCGGCCGCACCCCAACCGAGGAACTGGCGGCGGTCCGGGTTCATGGCTTCACCGCCGCGACGTTTGCCTGGCGCATGGGCGAGTGGCACTCGAAGCAGTCGATGCTCACCGCGGCGTAGGCGTGGCAGCTCGAGCAGAAGCCGTCCTTGCCGAGCACGCTGCCGGTCGCGTGGCTCGCGTGGCAATTCACGCAGTTCTTGAGGCTGAAGCGCGGCGTGCGGATGCCTTCGTGCACCGTGAGGTCGCGCTGGTGCAGGAGCATCTTCATGTGGTTGCGGCGCATCTCGGCGGTGGGCGCGACGCACTGGCCCGGCGCTTCGATCTTCGGCGAGGGCACGGGGACGCGGCCCGTCCCGCCGTCGCCCGCGCGCACGAGCCCGGCGGCCGCCAGCAGGGCGACCGCGACCGCGGCCGGGAAGCGCATCGTCGGCACGGGCGCTCGCTCAGTGGTCGCCCATGCCCATCTTGATGTAGCCCGTGGGGCACACGTCGGCGCAGATGTGGCAGCCGATGCACAGGTCGTAGTCGGTGTAGACGTAGCGGCCCATGGTGGACTCCGACTTGGGCGTGCGCTTGACCGCGGTCTGCGGGCAGTAGATCACGCAGTTGTCGCACTCGAAGCACATGCCGCAGCTCATGCAGCGCTTGGACTCGTCCACCGCCTGCTTGTCGTTCAGGCCCACCATGCGCTCGGCGAAGTGCCCCAGCACCTCCTCGGCGGAGGGGCCGATCTCGGTGCGCTTGATGCGCTCCACGAACGGGAAGTGGCCGAGGAAGAGCTCCTCGGACTTGCAGACCTCGGAAGCGCTGCGGTCCTCGTAGTTGTGCACGGCGAAGCCGCCCACGCCCTTGCCCACGAGGGCAGTGCCCCGCAGTCCCCGGTCGACTTCCCGCAGGTCGGCCTCCTCGAGCGCCTTGAAGGCCTTGGGCTCGAGGTTGACTTCCCGCAACTTGTCGAGGAGGTTGAAGTGGTGCACGTCCACCTTGGGC
>JAAOZZ010000394.1 GCA_012274175.1 Betaproteobacteria bacterium | reverse complement strand
GTTCCACGATGTCCCGGCTGATCGCCAGTCCCAGCCCCGTGCCCTCGTTGGTGCGCGAGTCCTCCACGTCGGCCTGGGCGAAGCGCTGGAAGACGCGGGGGCGGAACGACTCCGGGATCCCGGGCCCGCGGTCGCGCACCGAGGTGCGAATCCAGCCCGGTCCGTGCCGCGAGGCGCTCACCGTGACCATGGAGCCGCGGGGCGAGAACTTCGCCGCGTTGAAGAGCAGGTTGGACAGCACCTGGATCAGCCGGTCCTCGTCGCCGCGCACCCGCAGGCTCTCGTTGGGCTTCAGCTCGAAGCGCACGCCGTGGGATGCGACGTAGCCGCGGCTCGATTCGAGCGCCACCGCGAGTACCCGGTTCCAGTCGAGCCGCTGCAGCCGGTACGCCATGTGGCCCGAGGCCATCTTCTCCAGGTCCAGCAGGTCGTCGGCCATGCGCACCAGGCGCTCGCAGTTCTCCACCGCGATGTCCACCAGCGAGCGCGCCTCCCCGGGAAGCTCGCCCGCAATGCCGCCCTGCAGCAGCCCGAGGGAGCCGCGCATCGAGGTGAGCGGGGTGCGCAGCTCGTGGCTCGCGATCGCCACGAAGCGGTCCTTCATGCGATCGAGGTCCTTCAGGTGGGTGATGTCGAACCGGATCGAGATCGCCGCGGTGACGCGTCCATCCGCGTCGCGCAGGGGCGTGTACACCACCTCGAGGTCGACCTCGCGGCCGGATGCGGACGTGACCCGCTGCTCGAAGCGCTGCGCCCGGCCCGCGAGCACTTCCCGCATGTGCGGCGCCACCGCGGCATAGCGCTCCTCGCCGAGCACGTCGCGCACCGGGTGTCCCGTGATCTCCTCGCCGCCCACGTTCATGAGCTCGGTGTAGGTCCGGTTGTGGAAGAGCATGCGCTCGTCGGCGCCGAAGACCACGATCGCCGCGGGCATCGAGTCGATCACCTGGCGCAATTGCAGCTCGCGCTCCTTCAGGCGCTGCTCGGCCACGACGCGGGCGGTCACGTCGGCGTTGGTCCCCGCGAACCGGAGCGCCCGCCCGTCGGGCCCGCGCTCCATGACCTTGCCGCGGCTGTGGATCCAGATGTACGAGCCGTCGTGCCTGCGCACGCGGTGCTCGACGTCGTAGCGATCGGAACGGCCGGTGAGGGCATCGCGCCCGGCGGCCAGCACGCGCTGCGCGTCGTCGGGATGGACGAGGGCGAGGAGCTCCTCGCTCTTGACGCGCGTCTTGCTCGCTGCCCCGCCCAGCATGGCGGGCCACGTGGCGCTCAATTGCACCTCGTCGGCGGCGAGGTCCCAGTCGAACACCGCGAGCATCGAGCCCTCGAGTGCGGCGTTGAGCAGTTCGCGGTCGAGCATGGGCGGCGCGGCGGCGGCCTCAGCCCCGTCGATCGGCTTCCGTGGGTGCGACGAATCTCACTTCGACGTTTTCGAGGAATTCCGCGAGTTGCCGGGCGAGGCGCTCGATGGCGGGCGCGTCGCCGGCATGGGCGGCCGCCTCGAGCTCGCGGCCGATCGCGCCCGCTTCCCCGAATCCGAAGCTCGCCGAGGAGCCCTGCAGGTTGTGGCCGACGCGGGCCGCCGCCGCGAAGTCGCCCGAGGAGAGCGCGGCCGCAAGCTCCCGCAGCTCCTCCGCGCGCGTTTCGAGATAGAGGATAACGAGCTCCCGATAGTCTTCCGGAAGCTCGACGGCCATTTCCGTGGCCGCTACCGGTGGGTGAGCTTCTTGTTGACGATCTTCACCCGGTCGCCCACCCGGTAGCCGGAGGGGCCGCCGAAATGGAAGCTGCGCGTGGCGCCGTCCTCCATCCTCACCACGACCACGTAGGTGGTGGTGGCGTTGCGGTTCTTCTCGATCTGGTGTCCCGCGTACGCGCCGGCCCCCGCGCCCGCGATGGTCGCCACGTCGTTGCCGCGGCCGCTGCCCACCTGGTGCCCGAGCACCCCGCCCATGACGCCGCCGATGACCGCTCCTGCGCCGCTCGCCTCGCCCTCCTTCTTGAACGTGCGCACGTCGGTGACCGTCCCGCATTCGCGGCATGCGGCGACTGCGGCGGGGGCGAAGGCGGTGGCGAGGGCGAAGACGGCGGCCGACGCCGCGGCCTGGAATGTCCGAGTGATCATGGTGTCCTCCGGGGACGGGATTTTATGGTCGTGTGGAAAAATCGTAGCACGCCTCACGCCTCGGCGGCCTTCAGCTGCGGGAAGAGGATCACGTCGCGGATCGACGGGCTGTCGGTGAAGAGCATCACCAGCCGGTCGATGCCGATGCCCTCGCCCGCGGTGGGCGGCAGACCGTACTCCAGCGCTCGGATGTAGTCGGCGTCGTAATACATCGCCTCCTCGTCGCCCGCTTCCTTCGCCTGCGCCTGGGCCGCGAAGCGCGCCGCCTGGTCTTCGGGGTCGTTCAGCTCCGAGAAGCCGTTGGCGATCTCGCGCCCGGTGATGAAGAGCTCGAAGCGGTCCGTCACCGCCGGATCGGCGTCGCTCGCGCGCGCGAGCGGCGAGACGTCCACCGGATGCGCGACGATGAACGTGGGATCGACGAGCTTTTCCTCGGTGGTCGCCTCGAAGAGCTTCAGCTGCAGGATGCCCACGCCGTCGGTGGGAAACACCTCGATGCCGAAGGGCGCCAGCGCGACCTTGAGGTACCCGGGCTTCGCGAGCTCGGCCAGGTGGTACTGCGGGTTGTACTTGGCGATCGCCTCGGCCATGGTGAGGCGGTCGAACTTCTTCCCCAGGTCCACGGCCGCGCCCTGGTACGCGAGCGCCGTGGTGCCGAGGACCTTTTGCGCGCATTGCCGCAGCAGGTCCTCCGTGAGGTCCATGAGATATTCGTAGTCCTGGTAGGCCTCGTAGAACTCGAGCATCGTGAACTCGGGGTTGTGGCGGGTGGAGATGCCCTCGTTCCGGAAATTGCGGTTGATCTCGAAGACTTTCTCCATGCCGCCCACCACCAGGCGCTTGAGATAGAGCTCGGGCGCGATGCGCAGGAAGAGATCCATGTCGAGCGCGTTGTGGTGCGTCTTGAACGGCCGCGCCGCCGCCCCTCCCGGTATCGGCTGCATCATCGGCGTCTCGACCTCGAGGTAGCCGCGCGCGACGAAGTACTCGCGCACCGCCTGCACGAGCTTCGAGCGGATCTCGAAGGCCCGGCGCGCTTCGGGGTTCACGATGAGGTCCACGTAGCGCTGCCGGTAGCGGCTCTCCATGTCCGTGAGGCCGTGGAATTTCTCCGGCAGCGGGCGCAGCGACTTGGCGAGCAGCCTCAGCTTCGTCGCGTGGATCGAAAGCTCGCCCTTGTTGGTGCGGAAGACCGTGCCCTCCACGCCGAGGATGTCTCCCAAATCCCAGTGCTTGAACGCCTCGTGCACCTCGGTGCCCGTCACGTCGTTGTTCACGTAGACCTGGATGCGCCCGCTCATGTCCTGGAGGGTCGCGAACGAGGCCTTGCCCATCACGCGCTTGAGCAGCATGCGGCCCGCGATGGCGGCGACGGGCTTTTCCGACTCGAGCGCTTCCTTCGATTTCGCGCCGTGGGACTGGTGGAGGTCCTGGGCCAGGTCGCGGCGGCGGAAGTCGTTGGGAAAAGCGGGACCCTGCTCGCGCAATCGTGCGAGCTTCGCCCGGCGCTCGGCGATGATCTGGTTCTCGTCCTGCGGGCTGTCCGCGGGCGGCTTGTCGTTCTTGTCGTCGGGCATGGTCTTCACACTCCCTGCTTGAGGCTCGCGGTGATGAATTCGTCCAGGTCGCCGTCGAGCACGGCCTGGGTGTTGCCGGTCTCGACGTTGGTGCGCAGGTCCTTGATGCGCGACTGGTCCAGCACGTAGGAGCGGATCTGGTGGCCCCAGCCGATGTCGGTCTTGG
This sequence comes from Betaproteobacteria bacterium, assembly GCA_012274175.1. Taxonomy (GTDB): domain Bacteria; phylum Pseudomonadota; class Gammaproteobacteria; order Burkholderiales; family Usitatibacteraceae; genus Usitatibacter. Next base: position 3,416 of record JAAOZZ010000394.1, on the reverse strand, counting down.
TGTCCTCGAGCGCCTGCTTCTGCTCGGTCTGCTTCCTCAGCTCCAGCTCGTAGAGCTTCGCCTTCAGCATCGCGAAGGCCTCGGCGCGGTTCCGGTGCTGGGAGCGGTCGTTCTGCGAGGACACCACGATGTTGGTGGGAAGGTGCGTGATTCGCACCGCCGAATCCGTCTTGTTCACGTGCTGGCCGCCCGCGCCCGATGCCCGGTAGGTGTCGATGCGCAGGTCGGCGGGATTGATCTCGATCTCGATCGTCTCGTCGACCTCCGGATAGACGAAGATGCTCGCGAACGAGGTGTGGCGCCGGGCGTTGGAATCGAACGGGCTCTTGCGCACCAGGCGGTGGATCCCGGTCTCGGTGCGCAGGTATCCGAAGGCGTAAGGGCCGGTCACCTTGAGGGAGGCGCTCTTCAGGCCCGCCACCTCGCCGTCGCTCTCCTCCAGCAGCTCCGCCTTGAAGCCGCGGCGGTCGCAGTACTTGAGGTACATGCGAAGGAGCATCTGCGCCCAGTCCTGGGCCTCCGTGCCGCCCTGGCCCGCGTTGATGTCCACGAAGCAGTTGTTCGGGTCCATCGGGTTGGCGAACATGCGCCGGAACTCGAGGTCGGCGACGAGCCGCTCGATCTGCTTTCCGTCGCCCTCCACGGCGACCAGGGTCGCGTCGTCGCCTTCGCCCCGGGCGAGGGCGAAGAGCTCCGCCGAGTCCTTGAGGCCCGAGTCGATCTTCTCCAGCGTGGCGACGGTGTCTTCGAGGGCGCGGCGCTCCTTGCCCAGGTCCTGGGCGCGCTTCGCATCGGACCAGACGACCGGATCCTCCAGGGCGCGGACGACCTCTACGAGGCGAGCCTGCTTGGCGTCGTAGTCAAAGATACCTCCGGAGCTCCGCCGAGCGGGCGCTTAAGTCCCGGAGCGAGTTCTCGATGAGGTTGAGGCGGTCGGCTTCCATGGCCGGAATTATACGGAAACCGGGGACAGACCCCGATTCAGGCGACGTGCTCGACGATGAGCTGCAGGGTGGAAGCGCCATGGTATTCGTTCACGTCGAGGCGGTAGACGGCATCGATGGAAGCGGGAAGTGGTTCGGCCGAGCCGAAGCGGATGGCGGAGAAGCGCCGTGCGTCGAGGCCGAGGGTGAGCTTCAGGTGGCGCTCGCCCACCACGCGCTGCGCCTGCACGGAGAAGCGCCCGGCGAAGCGCGGCTCGGGGAAGCCCTGGCCCCACACCTGCTCCCGGATGAGCTGCGCGAGCCCGAGGCTCATGTCCCGCGCGGCGAGCGTTCCGTCGCACTCGATCGTCTGCAGCAGGTCCGCGGGCGTGAGCTGCTCCCGGGCCACCGCCTCGAACGCCGCGCGGAATTCCTCGAGGCGAGCCCGCGGCATCGTGACGCCCGCAGCGGCCGCATGCCCGCCGAAGCGCTCCATGAGGCCCGGATGGCGCTTGTCCACCAGGTCCAGCGCATCGCGCAGGTGCAGCCCCGCGATCGAGCGCCCGGAGCCCTTGAGCCCCGCCGCGCCGTCCGATGCGAACGCGAACACCGGCCGGTGCAGGCGATCCTTGAGGCGCGAGGCGAGCAGGCCCACCACGCCCGCGTGCCATTCCTCGCGATGGATCGAGAGGGTGTACGCGTCTCCCGCCTCGATCGCGCCCAGCATCGAGAGCGCCGAGGCCTGCATCCCGGCCTCGATCACGCGCCGCTCCCGGTTGAGGGCGTCGAGCCGCGTGGTGAGCTCGAGGGCGCGCGTGGGATCCTCGGCGAGCAGGCACTCGATGCCGAGGGACATGTCCTGCAGGCGCCCGGCCGCGTTCAGGCGCGGCCCCACGGCGAAACCCAGGTCGTAGGCCGAGGCATCCCGTGCATTGCGTCCCGCCACCTGCAGCAGCGCGCCGATGCCCGCGCAGGCGCGGCCCGCGCGGATGCGGGCGAGCCCCTGGCCCACGAGGATGCGGTTGTTGGCGTCGAGCCTTACCACGTCGGCCACGGTTCCGAGCGCCACCAGGTCGAGCAGTTCCCCCAGGTTCGGCCCGGTGCCGGAAGCGAAGGCGCCCCGGGTGCGCAGTTCCGCTCGCAGGGCGAGCATCACGTAGAAGATCACTCCCACGCCGGCCAGGTGCTTGCTCGGGAACCCGCATCCGGCCTGGTTCGGGTTCACGATGCACTCGGCGGCGGGAAGCCCGGAGCCCGGCAGGTGATGGTCCGTGACCAGCACCCGCATGCCCAGCGCGTTGGCCCGCGCGATGCCCTCGACCGCGGCGATGCCGTTGTCCACGGTGATGAGGATGGCCGGAGCGCGCTTCGCGGCCTCGTCCGCAATCTCGGGCGTGAGCCCGTAGCCGTGCTCGAAGCGGTTCGGCACCAGGTGGTCGACCTTCGCGCCCATGGCGCGCAGCGCCCGCACGCCGAGCGCGCACGCGGTCGCGCCGTCGGCGTCGTAGTCGGCCACGATGAGCATCCGCTCTTCCCGCGCGATGCCATCGGCGAGCAGCTTCGCGGCGCGCTCCACGTGGTCCAGCCGCTCCGGTGCCGCGAGCGCCGTGAGCGTTACCGCGAGCTCGTCGACACTCGTGAGCCCGCGCGCGGCGAAGATGCGCGCGAGCCGCGCATCGCATCCCGCGGCCACGAGGCGCGCGCAGGCCGCCTCGTCCCAGGTGCGATGGACAACCTCAGGCATGGGAGGAAAGCGCTCGTCGCGGCCGCAGCAGCCCGCGCCATCGAGCTCCGCTGGTGATCGTCGCCACGGCCGTGCGGGCCGACGCGGGAAGCACGATGCGCACGGACCCGAAGCGCTCGAGGGCCTCTCCGAGGGACGCGAACCAATCCCGCTCGAGAAGTTGCGCGCGCTCGTGCCAGGCGTCGAGATCGCCCGAGCGCAGCGCCTGCGTGAGCCCGTCCAGCACCACCGCGACCGATCCGCCTTCGCTCGCCCCGGCCACGTCGCGAATTCCCCGGGGCAACGGATGGGCTTCGGCGCCGCTCGCCCCGGCGAGCCCGCGCGCGAAAACGTCGTCGGCGTACACGGCGGAATAACGTGGCGCCGGCGCCTCGGGCAGCGCGCCTTCGCCCCAGAACCAGACGCTGTTCGCCTGCGGCCGGCCCGCCGCCTCGCGCGCCGCATTCACCTCGTGTGCGGCGAGCACCATCTGCGCTTCGGTGATCGCCGAGCGCCAGTTGATGCGTCCGGTGCCCGCGGGAAGCAGGCCGAAAATGTCCCGCGCCAGCGCCTGGGCGAGCGGCGTGGTCGCCGGCAGCTCGCCATCGGGAACGCTCACATACCAGCGCTCGGGCGCCATCGCCCGGAACGCGAGCCCGTCGGCGGCGAAATGGGCCTGCAGCGCGCCTACGAGGGCTTCGGCTTCCGCGCGCGTGAGGCCGAGGACCGCGGCGTCGTGCAGTACCAGCATGTCGCGCTCGATGCGCACG
>JAAOZZ010000393.1 GCA_012274175.1 Betaproteobacteria bacterium | reverse complement strand
GTTCGTGGGCATGGTGGAGGCCCCGCTCGTGATCAAGCCCTACCTCGCGCGGCTCACGCGCTCGGAGCTCTTCATGGTGATGGTGTGCGGGATGGCCACCATCGCCGGCACCGTGATGGCGCTCTACGCGGCGATCCTGGGGCCCGTGGTGCCGGACGCGATCGGCCACATCCTCATCGCCTCCATCGTCTCCACCCCCGCAGCGATCACGGTGGCCGCCCTCATGGTCCCGGGGGCGATGACGAGCGAGGAAAGCGTGGAAGTCGGCCGCCAGGATGCGAGCGCGATGGACGCCGTCACCCGCGGCACGGTGGAGGGCGTGGGCCTCGTGATCCAGATCGTCGCGATGCTGATCGTGCTGGTGGCGCTGGTGTACCTCGCCAACGCGATCCTGGGCTTGCTCCCATTCGCCCAGCCGCTCACGCTGCAGCGCATCTTCGGCTGGCTCTTCGCACCCCTCGCCTGGGCGGCCGGCGTTCCGTGGCGGGAGGCGCACGCGGCGGGCGCGCTCCTCGGGACGAAGACGGTGCTGAACGAGCTCATCGCTTACCTCGACCTCGCGCGGACCCCGCCGGACGTGCTCTCGCCGCGCTCGAAGCTGCTCATGACCTATGCGCTGTGCGGCTTCGCCAACTTCGGCAGCCTGGGCATCCTGATCGGCGGCATGGGCGCGATGGTGCCGGAGCGCCGGGGCGAGATCGTGGAGCTGGGGATGAAGTCCATCATTGCGGGGACGATCGCCACCTGCATGACGGCGGCGGTGGTGGCGATGTTTGTGTAGCGACCCTCACCCCGGCCCTCTCCCAAGGGAGAGGGAGCACGTCACTTGAGTCCCAGCACGTCCTGCATGTCGTAGAGGCCGGGCGGCTTGCCGGCGAGGAACTTCGCCGCGCGCAACGCTCCCTGGGCGTAGTTCGCGCGGCTCGTGGAGCGGTGCGTGATCTCGATGCGCTCGCCCGGACCGGCGAAGTAGACCGTGTGATCTCCCACGACGTCGCCGCCGCGCGCCACCGAGAATCCGACGCTGCCCGGCTTGCGCTCGCCGGTCACGCCATGGCGCCCGTACACGCCCGAGGCCTCCAGCGTGGCGCCGCGCGCCTTCGCCGCCACCTCGCCCAGCTTCAATGCCGTGCCCGACGGCGCGTCCACCTTGAGCTTGTGGTGGAACTCGAACACCTCGACGTCGAAGTCGGGACCGAGGCTGCGGGCCGCGGTCTCCACCAGCTTCATCGCCACGTTCACGCCCACGCTCATGTTGGGCGCCATCACGATGGGGATCTCCCTGGCCGCCGCGCGGATCTCGTCCAGTTGCGCGGCGTCGAAGCCGGTCGTGCCGATCACGATCGCGCCGCGGGCCGCGCGGCACGCCGCGAGGTGCGCGCGCGTGCCCTCGGGCCGGGTGAAGTCGACCAGGACGTCGGCCACGCGCAGCGCCGCCTTCGGGTCCGTGCCGATAACTACGCCGCGCTGCGGGCAGCCGAGCTCGGCCGCATCGTGGCCCGCCCAGGGGCTGCCCGGCGCTTCGAGCACGGCGGCGAGCGTCACGCCCTCGGTGGCCGCCGCGGCCTCGAGCAGCGCGCGGCCCATGCGGCCCGCCGCTCCGGCGATGGCGACCCGCACCGCGCTCATCGCACGACGGGCGCCGGGGCCTGGGGATGCAGCGGCGGCGGCGGCGCGGGATTCGCGTTGCCGGTGAAGCTCGCGAGCTTCTCGTTGTCGAAGAGCAGCGTGAGCAGGGTGCGGTCGTGCGCCTTGCGGCCCTGCACGTCGCTGAAGTAGTAGTCCCACCGGTTCCGGTGGAACACGTCGTTCAGCAAGGGGGTGCCGAGGAGGTTTCGCACTTCGGCCTTCGTCATGCCGGGCTTCAGCTTCGCGACCAGGTCCTGGGTCACGTAGTTGCCCTGCTGGACGTCGATCCGATAGACGCAGCCGGCGAGGCAGGCGCAGGCGATGAGGCAGGCGATAAGGCGCATGGAATGGGACACGAGGCGGTGACCGCGCATTATATCGTTCCGCTGTATGCTTCACGCCATGACCGAACCCAAGGAACTGAAGGGCACCGGCCTGAAGGTGACGGTGCCGCGGCTGAGGGTGCTGGACCTCTTCCAGCACAGCGACAACCGCCACCTGTCGGCGGAGGACGTCTACCGGAAGCTCCTCGACGAGCATTCCGACATCGGCCTGGCCACCGTCTACCGCGTGCTCACGCAATTCGAGCAGGCGGGCCTGCTCGTGCGCCACCATTTCGAGGGCGGCAAGGCGGTGTACGAGCTGAACGAGGGCGGCCACCACGACCACCTCGTGTGCCTGCAGTGCGGAAGGGTGGAGGAGTTCTACGACTCGGAGATCGAGAAGCGCCAGCAGAAGGTGGCGCGCGAGCGCGGCTACCAGATCCACGACCACCAGCTGCACCTGTACGTCGATTGCATCAAGCCCCAGTGCCCCCATCGGCCGAAAGGCTGAGGCCATGAGGCCGACGCTGCGCGCGGGACTCGAGGCGACCTTCCGCTACACCGTGCCCGAATCGAAGACGGTGCCGCGCATCTACGAAGAGGCGGCGGACTTCCAGCTCATGCCGAAGGTGTTCGCCACCGGCTACCTCGTGGCGCTGGCCGAATGGGCGTGCATCGAGCTCGTGAAGCCCCACCTCGACTGGCCGCTCGAGCAGACGCTGGGCACGCGGGTGGAGCTTTCGCATGTGGCGGCGACCCCGCCGGGACTCACGGTGGAGGTCCGCGTGCGGCTCGATTCCGTCGAGGGCCGGCGCCTCGTGTTCACGGTGCACGCACACGACGGCGTGGACACCATCAGCGAGGGCACCCACGAGCGCCACCTGATCGTGGCCGAGCGCTTCCGGGAAAAGCTGGCCGCGAAGCGCGCCCGCGCGGGAATGGACGCATGAGCACGCGCGCCGTGCTGGCGGCCGTGGTCCTCGCCCTGGCGGCATTCGCCCCCGCGGCCCACGCCCAGAAAGCACCGGCCGCGGTCCTCGCGGGCGAGGTCCGCGAAGCCGCGCTGCCCCCGGAGGCGCGCGCGACGCTGGCACTGATCCGCAAGGGCGGCCCGTTTCCCTACGCGATGGACGGCGTCACGTTCGCCAACCGCGAAGGCGCGCTGCCCAGGCGCCGGCGGGGGTACTACCGCGAATTCACCGTGAAGACGCCCGGCGTGCGCACCCGCGGCGCGCGGCGCATCATCTGGGGGTCCGGCGGCGAGTACTACTACACCGAGGACCACTACAACCACTTCAGGCGCATACGGGAATAGGCGAAGCCATGTCCGTCGAGGCGATCGAGTCCCTGCTGGAGTCCCACGGCGGCGGCGTGTGGTTCCTGCCCCAGGGCGCGGATCCCAAGGCCGTCCAGTCGGCGGCCAAGCGGGCGGGGTTCGCCTTCTTCCACGTGGACGGCAAGAACATCGCGCGCAAGGAGCAGCTGCTGATCCACGTGGCGATGTCCCTGCATTTCCCGAAGGACTTCGGCCACAACTGGGACGCGCTCGAGGAATGCCTCACCGACCTGGAGTGGGTCGACGCCGACGGCTACCTCATCTACTACGACCACATCGACGGGCTGCTGGAAGCCCATCCCGACCAGTTCGAGACGCTGGTGGAGATCGTGCGCGACGCGGTGGCCTCGTGGAAGGAAGACGACGCCGCGATGATCGTGCTGTTCGCCGGATCGAAGGCGCCCAAGGGCGTGGCGAAGCTCAAGTCCGGCGCAGCCGAGTAGATCGCGGGCAGCGGGAACGGCGTTGGAGCGGACGGCATGGCCGCCGCTCAACGCCACCGGGCATTCAGGGACAGACCACCGGAATGCGCCGCTCGAGAGTGATCGCGCGGGCGGTGACCTTCGCGCGGTACGCCATCACCTCCACGCCCGCGGCGTGCGCCTCGCGCAGCGTGCGGCCGTACTCCGGATCGATGGCGTCGGCGGGGCGCACCTCGTCCACGTCGCCGCGCTGCACGCAGTAGAGCTGGACCGGGCGCAAGCCCCGCGCCTTCAGGCGCATCAGCTCGCGCAAGTGCTTGGAGGCGCGAACGCTCACGCAATCGGGAAAGAGGGCCACGCCCCCCGCGGCCGCGGAGGTTACGTTCTTCACCTCGACGTAGCAGGCCTTGCGGCGCGGCGCCTCGAGCAAGAGGTCGATGCGGCTGCGTTCCTCGCCGAAAGCCACTTCCCGCCGCACGCTCGTGTAGCCGGCGAGCTCCTCGATGGCGCCCGCCGCGATCGCCTCCTCGGCGAGCCGGTTCGGCAGCCCGGTGTTGATGCCCACCAGGACCTTGCCCACTTCGACGATCTCCCAGGTGTGGCGATACTTGCGCGCGGCGCTCTCGCTCTCGGAGAGCCACACGCGGCTTCCCGGCTCGCTGCATCCCGTGAGGGCACCCGTGTTGGGGCAGGCGGCGGTCACCACGCCGCCTTCGAGCTGCACGTCGGCGAGGAAGCGCTGGTAGCGGCGGATGAGCCGGCCCTCGACGAGCTTCGCCGCGAAGCGCATCGCCGCGCCTACTCGGAGCCCGCGATGAGCGAGGCGTTGCCGCCCGCCGCGGCCGTGTTCACGGTGACGGTGCGCTCGGTCGCGAAGCGCTGCAGGTAGTGGGGACCGCCCGCCTTGGGCCCCGTACCCGAAAGACCCTCGCCGCCGAAGGGCTGCACGCCCACCGTGGCGCCGATCATGTTCCGGTTCACGTACAGGTTGCCCGCGCGGCAGCGCGAGCGTACGAGCTCCACCGTCTCCTCGATGCGGCTGTGCACGCCCATGGTGAGCCCGTAGCCCTTGGCGTTGATCCCGTCGACGACGCTCGCCAGGTTCGCGGAGGAAAAGCGCACGACGTGCAGGATGGGCCCGAACACCTCGCGATCGATCCCCTCGAGGCTCGCGATCTCATAGGCGCGGGGCGCGAAAAAGGTCCCGCCGGGTGCCGCGGGCATTTCGGCCTTGCACAGCAGGCGCGCCTCGCGGTCCATGCGCGCGGCATGGGCCTCGAGCAGCGCGAGCGCCTCGGCATCGATCACCGGCCCCACGTCGGTATCCAGGCGTGCCGGGTCTCCCAGGCGAAGCTCCGCGGTGGCTCCCGCGAGCAGCTCGATCACGCGCGGGGCGATCTCCTCCTGCAGGCACAGGATGCGAAGCGCCGAGCAGCGCTGCCCGGCGCTGTCGAACGCCGAGGCGACGACGTCCGCCACCACCTGCTCCGGGAGCGCGCTCGAATCCACCAGCATCGCGTTCAGTCCCCCGGTCTCGGCGATGAACGGGACGATCGGACCGTCGCGCGCGGCGAGGACGCGGTTGATCGCCTGCGCGGTGGCGGTGGACCCGGTGAAGCACACGCCGGCCGCGCGCCGGTCCGCCACGAGCGCCGCGCCGACGGTCTCGCCCCGGCCGGGCACGAAGCCGAGCGCCTCGGGAGCGATGCCCGCCTCGTGGAGCAGGCGTACGGCGCGATGGGCCACGAGCGGCGTCTGCTCGGCGGGCTTGGCAACCACGGCGTTGCCGGCCGCATAGGCGGCGGCGACCTGCCCCACGAAGATCGCGAGCGGGAAATTCCACGGGCTGATGCACACGAACGGACCGCGACCGGAGAGCGCGAGCCGGTTGGTCTCACCCGTGGGCCCCGCGAGTTCCACGGGAGACGCGAAGTCGCGCTTCGCGAGCATCGCGTAATAGCGGCAGAAGTCCGCCGCCTCGCGCACCTCGCCCAACCCGTCGGGGAGGGTCTTTCCCGCCTCCCGTGCGAGGAGCGCGAGCAGCTCGGTGCGCGCGCCTTCGATGAGGTCCGCCGCGCGCTCGAGAATGGCCGCGCGCTCCTCGGCCGCGGGGATGCGCGCGCGGCACGCCGCCGCGAGGGCGGAGCGCGCGAGGGATGCGTCCGCCTCCACCACGCGGCCGATCGCCCGTCCGCTCGACGGGTCGACGACGTCCCGCACCGGACCCTGGGAGGGCTGCGCCCCCGAGACGATCGGTGCGGCGGCGAAGTCGGTGCGCTCGACGAGCGGCGCGAGCCCCGCCAGCAGCGGCGCGCTCGCCGCCTCGTCCGCGAAGGCGATGCCGCTCGAGTTGCGCCGGTCTCCGTAGAGCGCCGAGGGCAATGGAATG
>JAAOZZ010000055.1 GCA_012274175.1 Betaproteobacteria bacterium | reverse complement strand
GCGCTCGAGCGGGCCAACACGCTGATCGGCACGACCGGGGGCGACACGGCCCTCGTGGTGAAGCGCGGGGACGCATTCTTCCTCGCGTGATTCTCGGGCAGCCGGCCGCCGCGCCTGAACCGCGCGGAGCTGGGCCCGGGCAGCCATCCCATCGCCGAGCGTGACGTGATCGACGTGGGCGGCTCCCGCTACGAAGTGATCCACCCGGAAAATTGACCCCTGCGAAGAACGTGCTGCCCCCGGAGGGCGCCGCGCGAGGAAGAGGACAAAAATGAAGCAAGACACGATGGGTTCCACGGACGCGAAGGACGCCGAGCGGGCGGCCGACCTGCTCGTGACCGTGGCCACCACGCTGAACGAGCGGCTCGCGGTCACCACCCACGAGCTCGCCCGCAGCCAGGACCTCCTGAGGGAGGCCTCCGACGAGCTGATGACGGCCTTCCGCGGCGCGGCCGACCGCATCGTCGCGGCCCAGCGCGGGGAAGCCGAGAGCGGCGGGGAGAAAGCCACGGAGTACGGCCTGGTGCTCGACCACCTCTATCGCGCGGTCCAGCACCTGCAATCCCACGACCTGGTGAACCAGCTGATCGACGCGCAGAAGCTGCGGGTGGGCAAGATGCGCGAGAAGCTCGAGGAGGCGCTCTCGCTCGCCACGCCCCCGGTGACGCAACCCCACCAGGCCGAACGCTGGATCGAACGCTCGCGCGCGATGCTCGACTGCATCGTCGCCGGCATCAGGCAAATCGACGAGGACCCGCGCGAACCGCGCGGCGACAAGCACAGCGCGGGCAGCGTGGATCTTTTCTGAACGGGAACCCATGAAGACAATCCTTGCCGTTGACGATTCCGCCACGATGCGCGAGATGGTCGCCTTCGTCCTCGAGTCCGCGGGCTACCGCGTGATCGAGGCCGAGGACGGGGTCCAGGGGCTCGATCGCGCCACCGCCACGACCGTGGACCTCGTGATCACCGACCAGAACATGCCGAACATGGACGGGCTCACGCTGGTGCGCTCGTTGAGGGAGCTGCGGGACTACAAGAGCGTGCCGATCCTGCTGCTCACGACCGAATCGTCGGACAGCATGAAGTCCCAGGGCAGGGCGGCCGGGGCCACGGGCTGGCTGGTGAAGCCCTTCGATCCCGCCACGCTGCTCGAAGTGGTCCAGAAAGTGCTGCGCTAGGGCTGCTCGATGCCGATCGACCTCAACCGGTTCATCGCCACCTTCTTCGACGAGGCCCAGGAGCACCTGGAGTCGATCGAGGAGATGGCCATGGCGCTTTCCTCGGGACGCCACGATCCGGAGCTGCTCAACTCGATCTTCCGCGCCGCCCATTCGATCAAGGGGGGCAGCGGCACCTTCGGCTTCACCCAGCTCGCCGAAGCCACCCACGAGATGGAGACCCTCTTCGACGGCCTGCGCAAGGGAAGCGGCAAGGCCGATGCCTCCACCGTGCGCATCCTGCTGGATTCCTGCGACGCGTTCCGGGCTCACCTCGCGCGGCTGCAGGCCGGCGACCGCAGCGCCGATCCCGCCATGGATGCCGCCCGCCGGAACCTCGCGGGCTACCGCACGAGCGCCTCCGCGGCCGCCGCCCAGCCCCAGGCCGCGGCCGCCGGGCCCGCGACGGAGGAGTCGTTCTTCGTCGCCATGAACGCCAAGGACGACGGCGATTCCTACGGCCTCTTCGACGACGAGCCCGCGAGCGTGCCGGCCGCGGCCGAGGAGAAATTCGGCTTCTTCGAGGCACTTCCCGCCGCCGGCGGTGCCGAGGCGGCCCAGGCGCGCGCCGAGCAATCGTCGATCCGGGTGAGCGTGGAGAAGATCGACCGCATCGTGAACCTGGTGGGCGAGCTCGTGATCGCGCAGGCCATGATGCAGCAATCGGTGGGATCGATCGCCACCGAGCGCGACGAGAACCTGACCCACAGCCTGGCCACCCTCGACCGCAGCACGCGCGACCTGCAGCAGGCGGTGATGTCGATCCGCATGATGCCGATGGAGTTCGTCTTCAGCCGCTTCCCCCGGCTGGTCTACGACGTATCGACGCAGCTGGGCAAGAAGGTGAACCTGCGCACCCAGGGGCACGAGACCGAGCTCGACAAGGAGCTGATCGAGCTGCTGGTCGACCCGCTCACCCACGTCGTGCGCAACGCCATCGACCACGGCATCGAATCGCCCGAGGAACGCGCGCGCGCCGGCAAGCCCGAGATGGGCACGGTCGCGATGCGCGCCACCCACCGCGGCGGCAGCGTGATCATCGAGGTCTCCGACGACGGGCGCGGACTCGACCGCGAGCGCATCATCGCCAAGGCGCGCGAGCTGGGCATGGCCGCCGACGACTCGATGGGCGAGGACGCCGCCTGGGCGCTCATCTTCGAGGCGGGATTCTCCACCGCGCGGGAAGTGACGAACCTCTCCGGCCGCGGCGTGGGCATGGACGTGGTCCGGCGCAACATCACCTCGCTGGGCGGCAACGTCTTCGTCTCCTCGGTGAAGGGCGAAGGCACCACCATCACCATCCAGCTCCCGCTCACCCTCGCCGTCCTCGACGGCATGATCGTGAGCGTGGCCGACGAGCAGTACATCGTCCCCCTTGAATTCGTCGCCGAGGCGTTCAAGCCGGGCGAGAACGACATCCGCACGATCGTGAACCAGCCCTCGCTGGTCGCGGTGCGCGGCGAGCAGCTGCCGATCGTGCGGCTGGAGGACCTGGTGCGCCTGCCCCCGGGCGAGGCGCCGCGGCCCGCGCCGCTCTGCCTCGTGGTGGAAGTGGACAATCGCCGCGCCGCGCTGCTCGTGGACAGCCTCATCGGACAGCAGCAGCTGGTGGTGAAGTCGCTCGAATCGAACCTGCACGCGGTCCCCGGCGTGGCCGGCGCCACGATCCTGGGCGACGGGCGCGTGGCGCTGATCCTCGACGTGACCTCGTTCACCCGCACCAGCGCCGCGCGCGCCGCGGCACGTGCCGCCCCATGAGGCCCGCCGCGGAGGAGCGCTCCGAGGGCGGCGCGGCGGCGCGGGAGTTCCGCTTCAGCGCCGAGCATTTCCGCGTCATCAGCGAGCGCATCTACCGCTTTTCCGGCATCCGCCTTCCCGAGGCCAAGCACGAGATGGTCTACGCCCGGCTCGCGCGGCGCCTGCGCGCGCTGGGCATCGGGTCCTTCGACGACTACGTGCGCTTCCTCGAGCTGGAGCCCGCGGAATGGGAACATTGCACCAACGCGCTCACCACGAACGTGACGGCGTTCTACCGCGAGGAGCACCACTTTGCGATCCTCGCCGAGCATGCCCGCGCCCATGGCGCGGAAGACGGGCCGTACCGCGTCTGGAGCGCCGGCTGCTCCACGGGCGAAGAGCCCTACACGATCGCCATGTGCCTCTCCGAGGCGTTGCCGCAGCGCGCCTTCGAGGTGCTCGCCACGGACCTGGACACGCAGGTGATCGCCCATGCCCGCGAGGGCGTGTATCCGCTCGCCTCGGTGCAGAAGCTTTCCCCCGAGCGCCAGAAGCGCCACTTCCTGCGGGGCGCCGGCCGCCACGAGGGCCGGGCGCGGGTGCGCCGGGAGATCGCCGCGCACGTGGAATTCCTGCGCGTGAACCTGATGGACCGCGAATGGCCGGTGACCCCGGGCCTCGACGCCATCTTCTGCCGCAACGTGATGATCTACTTCGACAAGCCGACCCAGGCGCGGCTGATCGAGCGCTTCGCGGCGCTGGTGAAGCCCCATGGCCTTTTCTTCGCCGGCCACGCCGAGAGCCTGCTCGACAACGGGCGCTGCTTCCGCCTCAAGGGCCAGACGGTCTACGAGCTGGCCCGGCGCGCGGGGAGGGCCCCGTGATCCGCGAAGACGATCCGCTGCGCGACGAGATCCCCAACCGCTACTTCGACCCGCACTTCAAGATCGAGACGGCCAAGATCCTTCCCGGCGAGTACTACGCCACCAACAAGGACATGGCGCTGGTCACGGTGCTGGGATCGTGCGTCTCGGCGTGCCTGCGCGACCGCGAGAGCGGCATCGGCGGCATGAACCATTTCATGCTGCCCGACGAGGGCAAGCTCATCGGGGCCCACGGCAACATCAGCGCGGGCGGGCGCTACGGAGTGCACGCGATGGAGCTGCTCATCAACCAGATCCTCAAGCTGGGCGGGCGGCGCGACCGCCTGGAAGCCAAGGTCTTCGGCGGCGGCAACGTGCTGCAGGGCTTCATGCTGTCGAACGTGGGCGAGCAGAACGCGCAGTTCATCGTGGAATACCTGAACCTGGAGCGCATCCCCATCGCCGCGCGCGACCTGCTCGACGTGTGGCCGCGCAAGATCTATTTCTTCCCGCGCAGCGGCAAGGTGATGGTCAAGCGCCTGCGCAAGGTGAACAACGACACGATCGTGCTGCGCGAGCGCGACTACGGCGCGCGCCTGTTCCACGGCCCGATCGAAGGCGGTGCGGAGCTCTTCAAATGATCGCGAACGCGAAGATCCGGGTGCTCGTCGTGGACGACTCGCGCATGATCCGCGACGTCCTCACGGACATCCTCAACGAGCAGCCGGACATCGAGGTGGTGGGGGCGGCGGCCGACGCATTCGAGGCGCGGGACATGATCCGCGACCTCGATCCCGACGTGATCACGCTCGACGTCGAGATGCCGAAGATGAACGGCCTCGAGTTCCTCGACAAGCTGATGCGCGCCAAGCCCCGGCCGGTGGTGATGATCTCCACCTTCACCGAGCGCGGCTCCGAGGTCACCTTCCGCGCGCTCGAGCTGGGTGCGGTGGAATTCGTGACCAAGCCCAGGCTGAACGAGCAGACGCCCGACGACTACGGCCAGATGATCGCGGAGAAGATCCGCGCGGCCCGCAGCGCCCGCCTGAGGGCGCCGCGCCGCGCCGATCCCAACGATACCGTGAGCATGCCCGCGGTGGTGCCCAAGCGGCCGGTGCCGCGCGGGGTGAAGACCTCGGAGCGGCTGATCGTGGTGGGAGCCTCCACGGGAGGGACCGAGGCGATCCGCGAATTCCTCATCGGCATGCCGCCCGACTGCCCCGGCATCGCGATCGTGCAGCACATGCCCGAGAATTTCACGCGCATGTTCGCCGAGCGGCTGAACGGCCTGTGCCAGATCACGGTGAAGGAAGCCGAGCACAACGATCCGATCCTCCCGGGGCACGCGTATATCGCTCCGGGGGGCAAGCACCTCTGGGTGAAGCGCGACGAGGGTCAGCTGCTCGCGAAGCTCTCCACCGAGCCGCCGATGAACCTGCACCGCCCGTCGGTGGATTTCCTGTTCCTGTCGGCGGCCAAGTTCCTCGGGCCCGACGCGATCGGCGTGATCATGACCGGCATGGGGCGCGACGGCGCCCAGGGCATGGCGGAGATGAAGAAGGCGGGCGCCTGGAACATCGCCCAGGACGAGGCGAGCTCCGTGATCTTCGGCATGCCGCGCGAGGCGATCGAGCTGGGCGCGGTGCACGAGGTGGCGCCCCTCGGACGGCTGCGGGAGCGCGCGCTCGCCCGCACGACGCGCAAGGAGGCCGCGCGATGAGCGACGTCCTCGCCGCGGCCGAGCCCCAGTCCCAGGCCGAAAGGCCCCGGCGCGAGTTCCTCACCTGCCGCCTGGGCAACGAGACCTACGGCATCGACATCCTCAAGGTGCAGGAGATCCGCGAGCTCGACCGGGTCACGCGCGTGCCGCACGTGGCCGCGTTCGTGCGCGGAGTGATCAACCTGCGGGGCGCGATCGTGCCCATCGTGGACCTGGGGCTCATGTTCGGCTTCCCGGAGCCCATCGCGCTGGAAAAGGCGAGCGCCATCGTGCTCAACGTGGGCCGGCGCATGGTGGGACTCGTGGTGGCGAGCGTGTCCGACGTGGTGGGACTCGCCGACGACGAGATCCTGCCGGCCCCGGATCTGGGCGAGCGGGCCATCGGCGCGGCGATCCAGGGCATCGGCACGCGCCGCGACGGGGCCGCCGAGGGCGAAGCGGGCAGCATCCTGCTGCTCGACGTGGACCACCTCATGCGCCGCATCCTCGAGGACCGCGGGTGAGCGTCAAGATGAACATGGCCCCGCCCAGCGCCCCGGAATTTCCCGCTCGCATCGGAAGCTACGAGATCCAGGGCGTGCTGGGGCAGGGGCAATCGGCCACGATCTACCTCGGGCGCGAGCTCTTTCCCGCCCGCGACGTGGCGATCAAGGTCTACGACGCCCATGCGCTCGCCTCCGAGGAACGCGCGCTCTTCCGCTCGCTCTTCCTCAAGGAAGCGCTGCTCGCCAAGAAGCTCACCCACCCGAACATCACCCAGGTCTACGACGCGGCCGCCGACGACGAGCGCGCATACATCGTGATGGAGTACGTGCAGTCCGGCAGCCTCGATCGCTACTGCCAGCCCGAGGCCCTGCTCGAGCCCGAGCGCGTGGCGCGCCTGCTGGAAAGCGTCTGCGATGCGCTGAGCTACGCCAACGCGCTGGGCGTGATCCACCGCGACCTGAAGCCGGCCAACATCCTCATGGGCGCCGACGGGGAGGCGAAGGTGGCCGACTTCGGCGTGGCCCACACCGCGTTCGCCTTCGACGCGACGCGCGCGTTGATGGTGGGATCGCCCGCGTACATGGCCCCCGAGCAGCTCGAGCGCAAGCCCGCGTCGATGAAATCGGACATGTACTCCCTGGGCATCGTGATGTACAAGATGCTGATGGGCGAGCTGCCGTTCCCTCCCGACACGCCGGCCGCGCTCGCCACCCGCATCCTGCTGGGCAACCTGCCGTGCCCCGGCGCCTCGAGGAGCGGCCTGAACCCGCTCTTCGACGAGATCTTCGCCCGCGCCACGGCGCGCGACCCGGCCGCGCGCTACGTCAACTGGGAGGACTTCGCCGCCGACCTGCGCCGAATCTCGGAAGGCATCGTCGATACGGGCGCCACCGGGACCCAGGTGGCCCAGCTGCGCGCGCTGCCGTTCTTCCGCGGCTTCAGCCGCGAGAGCCTCGCCGAAGTGGCCGGCATGGCGCGCTGGTTCGACGTGCGCGCCGGCTCCACCCTGGTGGGCGAGGGAGACCCCGGCTATTCGTTCTTCGTGATCGTGCGCGGCCAGATGCGGGTCACCCGCCGCGGGACGCTGCTTCGCATCCACGGCGCGGGCCAGTGCCTCGCGGAGACCGCCTTCCTGCGCCGCTCGGCGGCGCGGCGCTTCGCGAGCGCGGCCGCGATCACCGATTGCACCGTCCTCGAGTTCGACCCCGACGTGCTGTGGCTCGCCACGGAGGAGTGCACGCGGCAATTCCACCAGGCGTTCCTCGGCTCCCTCGCCGAAAGGCTCGAGAACGCGGAAGGGGCGCTCGCCGAGCTCCTCGGCGGCAAGAACGTGACCCTCTTCTGACCGCCAGAGCCGAAACATGAAGACCTCCAGCCTCCAGTTCAAGGTCCTGCTGCTCATGGCCGGCGCCATGGCCGTGGCGCTCGCCGTGTCGGTCACCGCGCTTACCCGCGTCTATCATTCGATCCAGGAGCTCGACTCCATCACCCGGGAGGACTTCGAGACGCAGCAGGCGATCCTGCGCGCGACGATCGCCTTCAAGCAGCAGGTCCAGGAATGGAAGGACGTGCTGCTGCGGGGCCGGGACCCGGCGGCGCTCGAGCGGTTCTGGAAGGGGTTCGAGAAATCCGAGCGCGAGGCGATCGGCAGCGCACGCGAGGCGCTCGCCTCCACGCCCCACGAGAATGTGCGCACCGCGCTGGAGAAGTTCATCGCCCTGCACAAGGCCGCGGGCGAGGGCTACCGCAAGGGGCTGGAGACCTTCAAGGCGGCGAATTTCGATCCCTCCGCCGGCGACCAGGCGGTCACCGGGATCGACCAGGAGCCCACGCAGGTGCTGCTGGACGTGCAGACCACCGCGAGCGACATCGGGGCGCAGCGCACCCTGGACGCGGTGCGAAACGCGGAGAGCGGCTACCGCATGGCCATCGGCGGGACCATCCTCGCGATGCTCCTCGCGCTGGGCGCCCTGTGGGTCTTCTTCCGCCGCGCCGTGCTCGTCCCGATCGAGACCGCCGTGCGCTTCGCCGAGCGCATCGCCCAGGGCGACCTGAGCGCCGAGATCCGCGCCACCTCCGACGACGAGGCGGGCAAGCTCCTGAAGTCCCTCGACCGCATGAACTCCTCCCTCGCCGACGTGGTGACCCAGGTGCGATCGAGCGCCGAGACGGTGGTCGCCGCCTCGGGACAGGTCGCCGCGAGCACCACGGACCTCTCCCAGCGCACGGAAGAGCAGGCCTCCAGCCTCGAGGAGACCGCCGCCAGCATGGAGGAGCTTTCCAGCACGGTGAAGCAGAACGCCGACAACGCCCACCAGGCCGACGAGCTCGCGCGCAGCGCGTTCCAGCGCGCCGAGCAGGTCGGTCGCGAGGTCGCGCGCGTGGTGGTCACCATGGGCGGGATCAGCGAGGGCTCCAAGCGCATCGCCGACATCATCTCGGTGATCGACGGCATCGCGTTCCAGACCAACATCCTCGCGCTCAACGCCGCGGTGGAAGCCGCGCGCGCGGGAGAGCAGGGCAGGGGCTTCGCGGTGGTGGCTTCCGAGGTGCGCTCCCTCGCGCAGAGAAGCGCCCAGGCCGCCAAGGAGATCAAGGGGCTGATCGGGGAGTCGGTGGCACAGGTGGACGACGGCACCAAGCTGGTGGAGCAGGCGGGTGCTACGATTTCCGCGCTGGTGGTCGACGCGAAGCGGGTGAGCGGCCTCATGGGGTCGATCGCCGAGGCTTCCGCGGAGCAAAGCCGCGGCGTGCAGCAGGTGAACAAGACCGTGACGGAGATGGACAAGGTGGTGCAGCAGAACGCATCGGCGGTGCAGCAATCGGCGAGTGCTGCCGAGGCGATGCGCCGCCAGGCCGAGGCGCTGCTGCGGGCGGTGGGCGCCTTCCGCGTCGAGCGCCTCGCGCCACAAGCCGCGCCGGCCGCCGGGCGGCTCGCCGCCGGTGCGCCCGGGTCCACCGCAGCGCTGCGCGCGGGCGGACCCGCCGCCGCATCGCTGCCGCGCAAGCCCTCGGCGGCCGACGGCCCGGGCGACGATTGGGAAGAGTTCTGAGCGCCGCGCGAGGCGCGGCACGGGAGACAGCCATGGCAGCGAAGACCGCGGTACGGGAAGCCACTCGGGAAGTGCTCGTGTTCGTGCTGGGCCGCGAGGAATACGGCGTGGACATCCTCAAGGTCCAGGAGATTCGTGGCTACGACAAGGTGACGCCCATCCCCGCGGCGCCCGATTACCTGAAAGGGGTAGTGAACCTGCGCGGGGTGATCGTGCCGGTGATCGACATGCGCGTGAAATTCCGCCTGCCGGAGGTGCGCTACGACGCCTTCACGGTGGTCGTGATCCTGCGCATCGCCGGGCGTGTGATCGGCCTCGTGGTGGACGGTGTGTCCGACGTGGTGCGCTTCGCCGAAAGCGAGGTGAAGCCCGCTCCCGCCCTCGGGGCGCTGGTCGACAGCTCGTTCCTCGCGGGCCTGGCCACCCAGGACGATCGCATGGTGCTGTTGCTGGACATCGAGGCGCTGCTGTCGAGCGGCGAGCTCAACCTCCTCGCCGAAGTCGCCGGGCGCGGGCCCACTTCATGAGGCGCTACCTGCAATTCGCGATGCGCCATCCCTACCTCCTCGCCGCCCTCGTGGTAGTGCTCTTCCTGCCCTGGGTGTGGATGGCGGTGCTCATACCGCCTTGGGCGCTGTGGATCGCCCTGGGTCTGGTCCCGCTCGCCGCGCTCGCGGCCCTCGGGCTCGCGATGAAGGACCTCACCTCGGACGACGAGGCCATCGGAGCGGGCGCCGACGACTTCCTCAAGTGGCGCAAGCGCACGCGGCTCTTCCAGCAGGTGGTGGTCGGGCTGGACACGATGCTCGAGCGCTGGGACGCGGCTTCCCTCGCCAACCGCAAGAAGCTCGGGCTCGTCACCGAGTCGGTGGAGGAGGTGATCAAGCTCACCGAGAACGCCGTCAACGAGATCAGCAAGAGCTTCCGCGTGGTGGTGGGCAAGGCCAACGAGCAGACCGAGGCCGCGATGTCGCTGCTGAAGGGCGACGGCCAGCGCACGGGCATCCTGTCCCTGCCGGACTTCATCAAGGCCTACGACTCGCAGCTCGTGAACGTGACCTCCCACATGACGAGCTTCTCCCAGGCCGCCGACGAGATGGCGAGCCACCAGAAGCGCGTCTCCGAGCATGCGCAGGTGATGGAGCAGACCATCGACGGTCTGCGCAACATGGCCTCCCAGATCTCGCGCATCGCCCTGGACGGTTCCGTCGCGATGACCTCCCAGACCCTCAACCCGCGCGATTTCGTCGAGATGACGGACCGCATCCGCGCCATCAGCGCGGAGGCCCACGAGCTCACCCGCAAGACCCGCCACGGGCTGGACGCCATCGGCGACGAGGTGCGCCAGGGCAACAAGCGCACGACCCAGGTGGCGGAGGCGGCCCGGCGCGCCGTGGAGATCGCGCGCACGGAGATCACCACCCTCAACGCGGCCACCATCGAGCAGACGCGCCAGATCGAGATCACGCTGCAGCGCATCAACGACCTCTCGGTGGAGATCCAGAAGGACATCAACCAGATCATCGTGGCGATGCAGTTCCAGGACATCACGCGCCAGAAGCTGGAGCGCCTGCACAAGCCCGCGCTGGGCGCCACGTCGGAATCGCTCTCGCTGCTCTCCCACGAGACCCAGGCGCTGCTGCAGCGCGACCTCTACCGCGCGGTGCGCGCCTATGCCCAGAGCGCCCTCAAGCCGCGCATGGGCGGCTCGGTCGCCGAGGCGGAGGGCAGCAGCCTCGACGCGGTCGCCGAGGCGAAGGCCGACGGGGAGCGCGGCGACGAGGCGCCTCCGGACAAGAAGGTGGAGATCTTCTGAGCCGCGGGAGGCGCCGATGAAATGGCTCTTCGCCCCGGTGCATGCCCTGGTGAGCGGGCGCAACAAGGCGAAGCAGGTGACCATCGGGGTGCTCTTCACGGTGCCGCTCGCCATCGCCGCGTGGGCCGATCCTCCGGGGTGGAACGCAGCGGGGATCGCCGTCGCGTCCGCCTTCGCGGTGGCGGTCTATTACCTCGCCGCGCTCACGCTCACCACGGACGCGTCCTGGAGGGAGATCGACGAAGTGGCGCGGCTGCTGGGAGAGCACGACCTGCGCCGCGAGCGCCTTCCCGCGGATGCGCAGCTCTCGGCATCGAACCGCGAGGGGCGCGGGCAGATGGGCCATCTCTACCGGGCGCTGCGCGAGGCGCACGCGAGCCTCAACACCATCGTGGGACAGGCGCGCTCGAGCGCGGACGCGGCGCGCGGCGCCGCCGACGGCCTCGCCGCGGCGAACGTGAACCTCTCCTCGCGCACCGAAGAGCAGGCTTCCACGCTCGAGCAGACCGCGGCGGCCATGGAAGAGCTCTCCGCGACCGTGAAGGACAACGCCGAGAGCTGCCGCGCGGCGAGCGAGCTCGCGGCCACGGCCACCGTCGTGGCCCGCAGGAGCGCCGAGGCCGCCAAGCGCGCCAGCACGACCATGGACGCGATCGACGGCAGCTCGCGCAGGATCGTCGACATCATCGCCGTGATCGAGGCGATCGCGTTCCAGACCAACATCCTCGCGCTCAACGCGGCGGTGGAAGCCGCGCGCGCGGGCGAGCAGGGACGGGGTTTCGCCGTGGTGGCTTCCGAGGTGCGCTCCCTCGCGCAGAGGAGCGAGCAGGCCGCGAGGCAGATCCGGACCCTCATCTCGGAGTCGGTATCGAACGTGGGAAGCGGCACCGCCCTGGTCCACGACGCCGGGTCCCTCATCGACGAGGTGACCGCGAGCGTGGAGCAGGTGAACGAGCTGATCGGCATCATCGCCGTGGCCTCGCGGGAGCAATCGGCCGGCGTGGAAGGCATCAACACGGCGCTCGCCGGGCTGCAGGGCGCGACCCGGCAGAGCGCCTCCCTGGTGCAGCAGGCAGCGTATTCCGCGGTCACGTTCAAGGACGAGGCGCAGCGCCTCTCGGCGCTGGTGGGCCGGTTCCGGATCGACGAGGCGCGCGGCGGAGCGGTCACGGAGGCTGTCCCGGCGGCCGCGCCCACGGACGAGTGGCACGAGCTCTGAGGCGGCGTACACTGGAAACCTGCACCGACCCACGCCCCCGAGGGTGCCGTCCGAGATGAAGCCGCTGGTGGCCGTCAACGATTTCGTCGTCAAGTTCGCGAACGTGAACGGGTCGGGATCGGCCTCCGCGAACACGCTCTTCGCCAAGTCGATCCTTCGCATGGGCGTGCCGGTGAGCCCGCGCAACATCTTTCCGTCGAACATCCAGGGCCTGCCCACGTGGTACGAGGTGCGCGTTTCCGAGCGCGGCTGGCTCGGGCGCCGGGGCGGGGTGGACCTCATGGTCGCCATGAACCCCCAGACCTGGGACAAGGACGTGGCCGAGATCGAGCCCGGGGGCTACCTCTTCTACGACTCCACGAAGCCCATGCCCGCGGCGAAGTTCCGCGACGACGTGCAGGTGATCGGCATGCCCCTCATGGAGATCTGCAGCGCGACCTACGAGGACCCGCGCCAGCGCCAGCTCTTCAAGAACATCATCTACGTGGGAGCGCTTTCCACGCTCCTGGGCATCGACGCCGCGGCGGTGGAGAAGCTGATCGGCGAGCAATACAAGGGCAAGGAGAAGCTCCTCGAGCCCAACGTGCGGGCGCTGCACCTGGGCCGCGACTACGCGCGCGACCACCTGCCGGCCATCGGCCTCGAGGTGCGCGCGAGCGACCGGGTGGGCAAGCGCATCTTCCTGGAAGGCAACAATGCCGCGGCGCTGGGCTGCGTCTACGGCGGGGCCACCGTGGCGGCGTGGTATCCGATCACGCCTTCGTCGTCCATGGCCGAGGCGTTCGGGAAGCACTGCCGCAAGTACCGCACCGACCCCGCGACGGGCAAGGCGCGATATGCCGTGGTGCAGGCCGAAGACGAACTCGCATCCATCGGGATGGTGATCGGGGCGGCGTGGAACGGCGCGCGGGCGTTCACGTGCACCTCGGGCCCGGGAATCTCCCTCATGCAGGAGTTCATCGGGCTCGCCTATTTCGCGGAGATCCCGGCGGTGATCTTCGACGTGCAGCGCGCCGGGCCCTCGACCGGCATGCCCACGCGCACGCAGCAGGCCGATGTGCTGTCCTGCGCCTACGCCTCCCACGGCGACACCAAGCACGTGCTCCTCTTCCCGGAGGACCCGAAGGAGGGCTTCGAGATGGCGGCCATGGCGTTCGATTTCGCCGATCGCCTGCAGACGCCGATCTTCGTGCTCCTCGACCTGGACATCGGCATGAACGAGCGGCTGTGCGAGCCCCTCGCATGGAGCGACGACCGCAGGTACGACCGCGGCAAGGTGCTGTCCTACGCGGACCTGGAGGCGGGCAAGCGCTTCGGGCGCTACCTGGACCTCGATGCCGACGGCATCACCTGGCGCACGTATCCCGGGGCGCACCCCAAGCGGGGATCGTTCTTCACGCGGGGAACGAGCCGCGACCGATACGCGCGCTACACGGAGGAGGGCAGCGCCTACGTGGACAACATGCAGCGGCTGCTCAAGAAATTCGAGACCGCGAAGGACCTCATCCCGAAGCCCGTCGCGCGGGTGGCCGGCAAGGGTTCGCGCTTCGGGGTGATCTACTACGGGTCGACGTCCGCGGCGATGGACGAGGCGCTCGAGAGCCTGGAGGCCGAGGCGATGCAGGTCGACGCGCTTCGCATCCGCGCCTTCCCGTTCCACGACGAGGTGCTCGATTTCGCGAATGCCCACGACCACGTCTTCGTGGTGGAGCAGAACCGCGACGGGCAGCTTCGCACGCTGCTCGTGGCCGAAGGCATGCTGCACCCCGAGAAGCTCACCCCGGTGCTCCACTACGACGGTACGCCGATCACCGCGCGCTTCATCCACCAGCAGATCGCCTCGCGCCTGTCGGCCTTCAACGTGAGCCCGTTGAAGAAGTCCGCCGCCGCCGATTGACCCCACGATGACCTATCTCGCCAAGCCCAAGCTGCACCACCCGGAGCTCCCGACCAACGCGCTGGGACTCACGCGGCGCGACTACGAGGGCGCCATCTCCACCCTTTGCGCCGGCTGCGGCCACGATTCCATCAGCGCGGCGATCATCCAGGCGTGCTGGGAGCTCGCGATCCAGCCCCACCGGGTGGCGAAGCTCTCGGGCATCGGCTGCTCGTCGAAGACGCCCACCTACTTCCTCGGACAATCCCACGGCTTCAACAGCGTCCACGGCCGCATGCCCTCCGTGCTGACCGGCGCCAACCTCGCCAATCGCGACCTCCTCTACCTGGGGGTCTCGGGCGACGGCGATTCGGCGTCCATCGGCCTGGGCCAGTTCGCCCACAGCATGCGCCGCGGCGTGAACATGACCTACATCGTCGAGAACAACGGCGTCTACGGGCTCACCAAGGGCCAGTTCTCGGCGACCGCCGACCGCGGCTCGAAGGCCAAGCGCGGGGCGATCAACACCGACGAGGGCATCGACCTCGTCCTGCTGGCGCTCCAGCTCGGCGCCACCTACGTGGCGCGCAGCTTCTCCGGCGACAAGGCGCAGCTGGTGCCCCTCATCAAGGGCGCGCTCACCCACGAAGGGGCGGCGTTCATCGACGTGATCTCGCCGTGCGTCGCGTTCAACAACCACGACGGCTCGACCAAGAGCTACGACTACGTGCGCGAGCACAACGAGGCGGTGAACCGCCTGGACGTGATCACGGTGCGCAAGGAGATCACGGCGGACTACGAAGCGGGCACGGTGCAGGAGGTGCGCCAGCACGACGGGTCGATGCTGCGATTGCGCAAGCTCGAGGAGAAGTACGACCCCTCGGACCGCATCGCCGCCATGACCTACG
This sequence comes from Betaproteobacteria bacterium, assembly GCA_012274175.1. Lineage (GTDB taxonomy): Bacteria > Pseudomonadota > Gammaproteobacteria > Burkholderiales > Usitatibacteraceae > Usitatibacter. Next base: position 10,606 of record JAAOZZ010000055.1, on the reverse strand, counting down.
TGCAGTCGCGCTACGCCATCGGCGAGATCGTGACGGGGCTGCTGTACTTCACGCCCAAGCCCCGCGACCTGCACGGCAGCCTCAACACCGTGGCTACGCCATTGAACGAGCTGGGCGAGCGCGAGCTCTGCCCGGGTTCGGCCGCGCTCGAGCGATTCAACGAGGACCTGCGATGAAGGACGCGATCGACCTGCGCAGCGACACCGTCACAAAGCCCTCTGCCGCCATGCGCCGGGCCATGGCCGCCGCGGAAGTGGGCGACGACGTCTTCGGGGATGACCCGACCGTGAATCGCCTCCAGGAAGTCTGCGCCAGGCGCTTCGCCATGGAATCGGGGCTCTTCTTTCCTTCCGGGACCCAATCGAACCTGGCCGCCCTCATGGCCCACTGCCAGCGGGGCGAAGAGGTGATCGTCGGGCAGGACGCGCACACCTACCATTACGAGGCGGGCGGCATGGCGGTGCTGGGCTCGATCCAGCCGCAGCCCCTGACCAACCGCCCCGACGGCACGCTCGACTTGGCGGAGGTGGAAGCGGCGATCAAGCCCGACGACGCCCACTTCGCGATCACGCGGCTGCTTGCGCTCGAGAACACCATCGGCGGCAAGGTGCTGCCGCGGGCCTACATGGCCGAGGCGATCGCCCTCGCGCGCCGCCGCGGCCTCGCCACGCACCTGGACGGGGCACGCATCTTCAATGCGTCGGTGAAGCTCGGCATGCCGGTGCAGGAGCTCTGCGCCGGGTTCGACACCGTCTCGGTGTGCCTCTCGAAGGGCCTCGGAACCCCGGCGGGCACGGTACTGGTCGGGCGCAAGGACCTCATCGCGCGGGCCCGGCGCATCCGCAAGATGCTGGGGGGCACGATGCGGCAGGTGGGCATCCTCGCCGCCGCCGGCCTCCACGCGCTCGAGCACAACGTGGAGCGCCTGGCCGAGGACCACGCCAACGCCGAGCGACTGGGTCGGGGGTTGGCCGCGCTCGGGCTGCGGGTCGATCCGGTGCAGACCAACATGGTCTTCGTGGCGATTCCCGGGAATTCGGTCGCGGACCTCGAGCGTCACCTGCGCGAGCAGGGTATCGTCGCTCTCGCGGGACCGAGGATGCGCCTGGCCACGCACCTGGACGTGGACGCGCGCGACATCGACCGCGTCGTGCAGGCCTTCGCCGGATTCTTCGGCAAGGCTGCCGCCGCGGACTAGGGCGAGTTGACGCCCGTCAACCGCCACACCGTTCGCTGGGTTAAGGTCACGACATGAACCCGATCGAAATGAAGTCCGAAGAAGTCCTGGAAACCGCGGAGGATCCGCGGCTGCTCCTGCGCCCCGACGGCTACTACGTCCAGGCCGGGGATGGCGCCCGCGAGCTGGGACCTTTCGCCACGGCCGCCGACGCCCTGGAAGCCTCGAGCACCGCCGGCGACGAAGGAATCGAGGCCGGCGAGACCCTCGAGGAGGCCGAAGACGAGATGGGCATCTCCGGCTGGGTGGACCCCGAGACCCACGAGCTCGCCGAGGAGTCCGTTCCCCGCATCGAGGAGCACTGAGGCTAGAGCACCTCGCCCGCGTGGTCCGCGAGGCGCGAGCGCTCCCCGCGCATGAGCGTCACGTGGCCCGAGTGGTTCCAGCCCTTGAAGCGGTCCACCACGTAGGTCAATCCGGATGAGCCTTCGGTGAGGTAAGGCGTGTCGATCTGGGCGATGTTGCCCAGGCACACGACCTTCGTCCCCGGCCCGGCGCGCGTGATGAGCGTCTTCATCTGCTTGGGCGTGAGGTTCTGCGCCTCGTCGATGATGAGGTACTTGTTGATGAAGGTGCGCCCGCGCATGAAGTTCAGGCTCTTCACCTTGATGCGGTTGCGGATGAGGTCGGCGGTGGCCGCGCGGCCCCAGTCGCCCGCCTCGTCGTCGGTGCGCATGAGCACGTCGAGGTTGTCCTCGAGCGCCCCCATCCACGGCGTCATCTTCTCTTCCTCGGTGCCGGGAAGGAACCCGATGTCCTCGCCCACGGGCACCGTCACCCGCGTCATGATGATCTCCGTGTAGACCTTGTACTCGAGGGTCTGCATGAGGCCCGCGGCGAGCGTGAGCAGCGTCTTGCCCGTGCCGGCCTGGCCCAGCAGCGTGATGAAATCGATGTCCGGGTCCATCAGCAGGTTCAGCGCGAAGTTCTGCTCGCGGTTCCTCGCCGTGATGCCCCACACGTTGTTCTTGTGGTGCGAGAAGTCCTTGAGGGTCTGCAGCACGGCGACCTTGCCGCGCGCCTCCTTCACGATGGCGAGGAAGGGCCGGTCGCCCTCGTGGAAAACGAACTGGTTCACCAGCATCGCGGGCACGAGGGGGCCGCGCACGCGGTAGAGCGTGCGGCCGTGCTCCTGCCAGCTCTCGACGTCCTTGCCGTGCTTGTCCCAGAAGTCCTCCGGCAGTTGCATGATGCCGGTGTAGAGCAGGTCGGTATCCTCGAGGACCTTGTCGTTGTAGTAGTCCTCGGCGGCGATTCCCACCGCATGCGCCTTGATGCGCATGTTGATGTCCTTGGACACCAGCACGACTTCGCGCTTGGGATACTTCTGCCGCAGGTGCATCGCCACGCCGAGGATCACGTTGTCGGCCTTCTGCGAGGCGACGGAATCCGGGATCTCCACGCTCACCGAGTGGGTCTGCAGGAAGAGCGAGCCGGTGGCGTCGCCGCCGCTCTTGGCCTTGAGCGAGTAGCCGCGCTCGATGGGGCCGCCCTGGGAGACGATCTCGTCGAGGAAACGGCTCGCCTGGCGGGCGTTGCGGGCCACCTCGCTCATGCCCTTCTTGTTGTCGTCGAGCTCCTCGAGCGTGACCATCGGCAGGAAGATGTCGTGCTCCTCGAAGCGCAGCAGGCTCGTGGGATCATGCATGAGCACGTTGGTGTCCAGCACGAAGAGCTTCGTCAACCCGGCCCTGGGAGGCCGCGCCTGGGGTTCGCGTTCGCGTCTGCGCTGCATGGGGGCCTCCGGTGGAGAGGCGTAGGTGGGCATCTCCTCCCCGTCGTGGCGCGGGGCGGAGTCTCGCAGGGGATCGTTGGGCATCAGGTCGGAAGGGGATGGTGGAAGAGGGGTCCTACAGTTCGCCGCCGCGCACGAATTCGAGCACCTGGCGTCCGTACATGTTCTTCATCTTCATGACGCCGAAGATCGCGCAGGCTTTCTCGTCGGGATCCGAGAGCAGCTCGAACGGCAAGGAGAACTTCGCCTTGAAGCGCTCGTGGGACTTCAGGTCGTCGCGGGAAATGCCGAAGACGGCGACCTTCCGGCCCACGAATTCCGGGTACAGGTCGCGGAAGTCGATGCCCTCGGTGGTGCACCCGGGCGTGTCGTCCCTGGGATAGAAGTAGAGGACGAAAGGGTGCCCGTGAAAGGCCGAAAGCCGGAAGCGCTGGTTGCCGGTGGCGGGCAGCTCGAAGTCGGGCACGACCGCACGAGCGTTCATCCGAGTCGAGGCTTAGAAAAACGAGAGGCCACAACCCATGGTGAACAAAAACTCCGGAAAACGCAAGCTATGGGGATGATCCTTCGGCCAGGAACTCCGGGCCCTGGGTGGCAAGGGTGCCCGAGCGCCCCGCCAGGGGGGCGTCGACCACGGTGTGCAGCGGCAGCAGGTCCGCCGTCACATCCTGCGCCTGGTCGCGCATCGCGGTGAGGTCGTAGCCCTGCGCCTTCCACCCCGAGAGCAGCCGCTCGAAGACGGGGGCGAGCTTCATTCCCTCGAGCTCCGCGTGCAGCGTGTACACGTGCGCCCGGCGATCGGCGGCGGTGCGCTCGAGGAGCCTCTCGGCGACGGTCGCCTCCGAGACGCCGTCCACCCCGATCATCTCGTCCAGGGTCGGCAAAGTGGTGGGAAACTGCGGGCAGGCGACGATCTCCGCGCGCACCACCGGGATGAACGGGTGCGTGCCGCGCGTATCGGATGCGTAGCGGAAGCCCATGGCCTGGGTGCGGCGCCACGCGTGCACGTTCATTTGCCAGCCGGCGGCGCCGTGGACCTCGGGATCGGCGCCGAAGACCTCGCGGAAGCGCTGGCATGCGAGGGCCATCTGCCACTGCGTCCATTGCGCGTCGGCGCCCGCCACGTCGTCCTGCCATTTCACGTGGTCCCAGGTGTGGATCCCGACCTCGAAGCCCGCGTCGCGCACTTGCCGCATGACGCCCGCGCAACGCTTGCCGATATCGGGTCCCGGCAGCACGGTGCCGTAGAGCAGGGTCCGGATGCCGTAGTGGGAAACCACCGAGGTGCGCCCCACCTTTTTCATGAATCCCGGCCGCAGCGCGCGCTTGATCGCCCGTCCCGTGTGATCGGGCCCGAGGCTGAAGAGGAACGTGGCGCCGGCCCCATGGCGGCCGAGTATTTCGATAAGCTTCGGTACGCCCTCGCTCGTTCCGCGCAGGGTATCGACGTCGATCTTGAGGGCAAGCTTCATGCAGGAGGTTCGGATTGGATGCGCAGGACCGTGATTCTCCCACGCCCTACGACCGGATCGGCGGGGGCGACAATGTGCGCGGGCTGGTGGAGCGCTTCTACGACCTCATGGACCTCGATCCGGCGTACGCGCGGTTGCGGCACGTGCATGGCGCGAGCCTCGAAGGCGCGCGCGAGAAGCTCTACCTGTTCCTTTCCGGATGGCTGGGCGGACCGCCGCTCTACGTCGAACGATTCGGACACCCGATGCTGCGCGCCCGGCACCTGCCTTTCGCGATCGGCGACGAGGAGCGCGACCAATGGATGGCGTGCATGATCCAGGCGATGGAGGAAACCGAGGTGCCACAGGAGATCAGGGGGCCCTTGCAGGGGGCGTTCCGGAAGACCGCCGACTGGATGCGAAACCGATGACCCCTCCTGACGGCCGGGGGAGCAGAAAGTTGATGCGCCGCAACATGGTCGTGTGCTAAAATGTTGAATAACCTTGAAATTTTGGACCATTAATGCGCCGCCCCCTTCGCAACATCGCCATCATCGCCCACGTCGACCACGGGAAGACGACCCTCGTCGACAAGCTGCTGCAACAGGCCGGCACCTTCGCCAAGCACCAGCATCTCGTCGAGCGCGTGATGGACTCGGGCGACATCGAGCGCGAGCGCGGGATCACGATCCTCGCCAAGAACACGGCGGTGGATTACCACGGCGTGCACATCAACATCGTCGACACCCCCGGCCACGCGGACTTCGGCGGCGAGGTCGAGCGCGTGCTGTCGATGGTCGATGGCGTGCTGCTCCTCGTGGACGCGGTCGAAGGTCCCATGCCCCAGACCCGCTTCGTCACGCGCAAGGCGCTCGCCCAGGGACTGAAGCCCATCCTCGTGGTCAACAAGGTCGATCGCGACGGCGCTCGCTCCGACTGGGTGGTGGACCAGACCTTCGACCTCATGGACAAGCTGGGCGCGACCGAGGACCAGCTCGACTTCCCGGTGATCTATGCGTCGGCCCTGAACGGCTGGGCCTCGACCAAGGTGGACGAGGTCGGAACCGACATGCGCCCGCTCTTCGATGCGGTGCTGAAGCACGTACCCGAGCCCGCGGGCGACCCCGATGGCCCGCTCCAGCTGCAGATCGCGGCGGTGGATTACTCGAGCTTCCTCGGACGCATCGCGGTCGGGCGCATCCGCCGCGGCTCGATCAAGAAAGCGCAGGAAGTCGCCATCATGTCGGGCGACAAGTTCATCCGGAAGGCCAAGATCGGATTGCTGCATACCTTCCAGGGCCTCGAGAAGGTCGAGACCCCGGTCGCGTCGGCGGGCGAGATCGTTTCGGTCACGGGCATCGAGGATTTCGTCATCGGCACGACCTTCGCCGATCCGCTCGTGCCCGAGGGCCTGCCCATGGTCGGCGTGGACGAGCCCACGCTCACGATGAATTTCCAGGTGAACACCTCGCCCTACGCGGGCCAGGAGGGCAAGTACGTCACCAGCCGCCAGATCCGCGAGCGCCTCGAGCGCGAGCTCCTCGCCAACGTGGCCCTGCGCGTGGAGGAGACGGAAGACGCGGACGTCTTCCGCGTGTCGGGGCGCGGCGAGCTGCACCTGACGATCCTGATCGAGAACATGCGGCGTGAAGGCTACGAGGTCGCGGTGGGCAAGCCGCGCGTCGTGGTGAAGGAGATCGACGGCGTGCGCATGGAGCCGTGGGAGAACCTCACGGTGGACGTCGACGCCTCGAACCAGGGCAAGGTCATGGAAGAGCTCGGGCGCCGCGGCGGGGAGCTCCAGGACATGGTGCCGGACGGCAAGGGGCGCGTGCGCCTTGACTACAGCATCCCGTCGCGCGGCCTCATCGGCTTCCACATGGAATTCATGACCCTCACGCGCGGCACCGGCATCAAGAGCCACGTCTTCGAGAAGTACGCGCCGGTGAAGGGCGAGCTGCCTTCGCGCCGCAACGGCGTCCTCATCTCCTCGGAACAGGGCGATGCGGTGGCCTTCGCGCTCTTCAACCTCGAGGATCGCGGACGGATGTTCGTGTCTCCCGGCGAGCGGCTGTACGTGGGCATGGTGGTCGGCATCCACAGCCGCGACAACGACCTCATCGTGAACCCGGTGAAAGGCAAGAAGCTCACCAACGTGCGCGCCGCGGGCAAGGACGAGAACGTGGTGCTCACGCCGCCCATCCAGCTCACGCTCGAATCCGCCGTCGAGTTCATCGAGGACGACGAGCTGGTGGAAGTCACCCCCAAGTCGATCCGCCTTCGCAAGCGTTTCCTGTCCGAGCACGACCGCAAGCGCGCCGCGCGGGAAGACAAGGCGGCGTAAGGGTCAGACGTCGTCGATCGACTTCGGCCAGTCGTCCTTCAGCAGCCTGGAAAGCGACCGATCGGCGAGCAGGCGCCCGCCCGTCTGGCACGTGGCGCAGTAGTTGCCTTCGTTCTCCGCGTAGACGATGCGCTGGACGGGCGAGCCGCACACCGGACAGGGTTTCCTGTACCGCCCGTGCACCGCCATCCCGTCGTGGAACGCCGTCACTTTCTCCGGGAATCCGTCGCCGGCCTCAGCGCGCAGCATCCGGGTCCATTTGTCGAGCGTCGAGCGCGCCGCTTCGTGGATACGGCCCACTTCGTCGTCGGCGAGCGAGCGGGAGAGCTTGAGGGGCGAGAGCCGCGCCCCATGGAGGATCTCGTCGGAATAGGCGTTGCCGATCCCGCTGAACAGGCGCGGATCGGTGAGCGAGCGCTTGAGGGTATGGTTCTCGCGCGTGAGCGCCGTCCTGAATGCTTCGCGGCTCGCTTCCAGCGGCTCGATGCCGCCGGGGTCGAGGGCGCCGAGCGCCGCCTCGCCCCGGACCACGACCATCGATGCGCGCTTCTTCGTCCCGGCCTCCGTGAAGAAGAGCGTTCCCGAGGGGAACTCGAGCCGGGCGAGCACCGCTTTCGAACCCATGCCCAGCTTCTGCCCCGGCGTGCGCCAGCGCAGGCGCCCGGCGATCATGAGGTGCAGCACGACAAAGAGATCGTCGTCGAGCACGAGGACGATCCGCTTGCCGATGCGGCGGGCCTCGCGCACGACGCGGCCGGCGAGGGCGTCCACGGGCGGATCGTAGGAACGCAGCACGAACGGGCTCAGCACCTCGACCCGCTCCAGCGGCTGTCCGGCGACTTGCCGCCGCAGGGCTTCCACGTACACGCAGACGTCGGGCAGCTCCGGCATGGGCGGGATCTTACGTGCGAAAATGGGACAGCGTAAGAAGGGGAATCATGGACATCCAGGCGCTTTCCGTCCTCCTGCTCGCGATGATCGTCATCCTCGCGGCGGCGGTGATCTGGCTCGCGTTCACCGTGCGCTCCGGCCAGGAGTCCCGGCACCGGGAGATGCTTTCCGACCTGCACGGGGGACTCGCCGCCTCCGCCGACCGGATCGCCTCGCGCCAGAGCGAGGAGGGCGACCGCCTGCGCCGCGTCGTGAGCGAGGAGCTGGAGCGCAACCGCGCCACGCTGCAGACGTTCGAGAAGGGACTCGCGGAAAAGGTGGACGCGCGCTTGGGCGAGATCGGCGGCAAGGTGGCCGAGCGTCTCGACGAGGGCTTCAAGCGCACCAACGACACGTTCCTGAGCGTCATGACGCGCCTGCAGACGATCGACGACGCGCAGAAGAAGATCGAGACCCTCACGGGAAGCGTGGTGAACCTGCAGCAGCTCCTCGGCAGCAAGAGCTCCCGCGGGGCGCTGGGCGAGCGCCAGCTCGAGGACATCATCCGCAACTACCTGCCCGACTCGGCGTTCGAGTTCCAGTACACATTCCGCACCGTCGCCGTGCGCGCCGACTGCGTGCTGAAGCTCCCCGATCCCACGGGGCTGCTCGCGATCGACTCGAAGTTCCCGCTCGAGAACTACGAACGCATGATCTCCGACGGCCCCGACAAGGTGACCCCGGGCGTGTTCAAGGCCGACGTGCGCCGCCACATCGACGCGATCTCCTCGAAGTACATCGTGCCGGGGGAGACGGGCGACGGAGCGGTGATGTTCATCCCGGCGGAATCGGTGTTCGCGGAGATCCACGCGCACCATCGGGACCTCCTCGAGTACGCCCAGCAAAAGCGGGTCTGGATGGTTTCCCCCACCACGCTCATGGCGGTGGTCAACACCGCGCGCGCGGTGATCCGCGACGTGGAGACGCGCAAGCAGATCCACATCATCAAGGATGAGCTGGGCAAGCTCGGCAAGGAGTTCGCGCGCTTCGACGAGCGCATGAAGAAGCTCGCCGACCACATCCGCCAGGCGAACGAGGACGTGAAGGACGTCGCGGTCACCAGCAGGAAGATCACGGACAAGTTCGCAGCCATCGAGCGGGCCGAGCTGCCCGGCGAGGTCCCTGCGATCGAGGCCGTGCCCGAAGCCCCCCAGCTGTCGGTCGTCCCCAAGGCGGAATAGGGCTTCGACCGCGCAGTTTTTCCTCCATGCGGAAACGCATGATCGCCGTACTCCGACCTATTGCAAGCGGCGGGGCACAGGTGCACGATGGGCCGCGTTTCGCATTCCCGCGCCGAGGAGGATCTCCATGCATGCCAGCCGCTGGGCCATATCGCTGCTCTTCGTCTCCGCCACGGCCGCCGCCGATCCGGGCAATGCCGCGCAGCCGCACGCGGCGTCCTTCTCGACGCTCATCACGACGCCGCTCGGCATCGAGGGCCTCACCAACGACGACCATGGGAACCTGTACACGCCGGGGCGCGCGGCCGCCGGGCAGCCGCGCCCGGTCTATCGCGTGAGCATCGCCAACCCCACCCTCACCGTGGTGGGCGATGTTCCCGCGCCGAGCGCCACGACGGCGTGCTCCCCGAGCGGCCTCGCATTCGGACCCGACGGGCAGCTCTACGTGACCCAGAGCAACAATTCGATCTACCGCTTCGTTCCGAGCGACAGCGCGCCGCCCATGGCCACGGTCTTCGCCACCGGGGTGCCGGGCAACAACGGCCTCGCCTTCGATTGGAACGGCAACCTGTGGACCGGGGACGGCACGACCGGGCTGGGCCGCGTGTGGCGCATTTCACCTGCAGGCGTTGCGACCGAGGTATTCCGCATCCAGCCGATGGCCAACGTGGTGACGGGCGCCCCCAGCGGTGTCGCGAGCGTGGGCCGCAGCGCGCTCACCATTCCCACCGGGACCGCGCAATCGCTGGTGGCCAACGGCCTGGCGTTCGACCATTCGCACAACCTCTACATCGCGGACACCGCCCGCGGCGCCCTCTGGCGCGTGCACATCCGGCGGGACGGCACGCCCGATGCGGACACCGGGTGCGACGAGACCTTCACGGCCGATACGCTCTGCCTCACCCACGTATGGTTCCAGCACCCGTATCTCGAGGGCAGCGACGGCATCGCGATCGACCAGGCAGGCAACATCTGGTCCGATGCGAACGAGCGCAATGCCGTGGTCTTCGTGTCCCGTTCGGGCGAGGCGGTCGAGGTCTTCCGCAACCCGGTGGACGCGGTCACGAAGTTGCGCAACGCGGGCCCGCTCGAGACGCCGACCAGCCCGGTACTCGCCGGCCGCACTTTCTGCACCGCGAGCTCCGACGGCAACCGGCGCGACAACTCCCCGAGCACCGACGGCGAGATCGGCGGGCCGGGGCAGCCGAAAGGCAAGATCTCCTGCCTGGACCAGCGGGTCGCGGTCCCCGGAATGTCGCTGCCCGTGCGCTGAAGGGCGCGGGGCCGGCCCACCCCGGGATCCGCAGGGACCCATTGGTGGATGATGCCGTATCATTTCATCCATGAAGGTCATCGGCATCGCGGGCTACAGCGGCAGCGGCAAGACCACGCTCATCGAGAAGATGGTCCCGGTGCTGGTGGGCGAGGGGCTGCGCGTTGCCCTCATCAAGCACGCGCACCACGAGTTCGACGTGGACCAGCCGGGGAAGGATTCGTATCGCCATCGCCATGCGGGCTGCACGGAGGTGCTGGTGAGCTCGTCGAAGCGCGCCCGCATCGCGTCGGTATCGGCCGATTTGGCGGCGGCATTGAAGGCGAGCGCAGCCTGCTGCAACGCTTTGCCGCGCGCGGCGAAATCAGCCGGCTTCTGCCAGATTTCGAGTTTGGCGCCGGTTTTGCCGATGTTCGGCCCAGTCCCGGCGGGGAACCAGCCGACAACCCTGGGCG
>JAAOZZ010000392.1 GCA_012274175.1 Betaproteobacteria bacterium | reverse complement strand
GGTGAAGCCCGCGGAAGTCGCCCTCATCCGCGAGTTCATCCGCTCCGGCTACCACGACGGCGGCTTCAAGGTCTGGGACATCTCCGACAAGGCGCGGCCGCGGCTGCTCCACCACGAGAAGACCTTCGGCTTCGGCGTGCACCGCTTCGACATGGACGAGCGCTACGCCTACATCTCCACGGAGATGGAGGGCTTCGTGGGCAACATCCTCGTGATCTACGACCTCGCCCGGCCCGAGAAGCCGCAGGAGATCGCGCGCTGGTGGATGCCCGGCCAGCACGTCGCGGGCGGCGAGAAGCCCACCTGGAGCGGCTACAAGAACCGGCTGCACCATGCGCTGCGGGTGGGCGACAAGCTCTGGGCATCGTGCTGGCACGCGGGACTGCGCGTGATCGACGTGGCCGACATCCGCGCTCCGCGCACGGTCGGCGCCTACGACTACCATCCGCCGTTTCCGGAGCCCACCCACACGGTCCTGCGCGTGCCCTTCGCGGTGGGGGGCCGCCAGGTGGCGGTGGTATTCGACGAGGAGCACGACCATGTGCCGGGCCGCCTGCACGCGGGCATGTGGGTCTTCGACGTGGGAGACCTCGCGAACATCCGGCCGCTCTCGATGTTCCACGTGAGCGAGATAGACTCGCCATGGTCGCGCATCGGGCGCTTCGGGGCGCACCAGCCGGCCGAACACATGGGCGACACGCTGGTCTACGCGAGCTGGTTCAGCGGAGGGCTTCGCATCGTCGACATCGCCGATCCCGCGCTGCCGGTGGAAGTGGGGCACTTCATCCCGGAGCCGGCGAGCGGCCAGTCGAGCCCGCAGTCGAACGACGTCGACGTGGACGACCGCGGCCTGGTCTACCTGCTCGACCGCAACCAGGGCCTGGACATCCTCGAATTCCGGCGCTGAGCGCCGTTCATACGGCGATGGCGGCGGCGCCCTGCCGGTACTGGAAATCGCAGAGCAGGCGATCCAGTTCCTTCTTGACGACGGCGTAACATTCGCACGCACGGGACTCGAGTCCCGGCCGGTCGAGAACCGAGATGTGCCCGCGGCGATTGCGAATGAAATGGGCGTGCTGCAGGTTTCCGGCGGCCTCGGTGATGCCTTCCCGGCGTACGCCCAGCATGCTCGCGACCAGCTCCTGGGTGATGACCAGCTCGCCCGAGGGGACGCGATCGATGGTCGACAACAGCCAGCGGCAAAGCTGCTGCTCCACCGAATGGTGCCGATTGCAGACCGCGGTCTGGGTCATCTGCGTCATCAGCGCCTGGGTGTAGCGCAGCAGCAGGCGCTGCATCAGGCCGGCACGCTGGAATTCCTGCTTGAGCACGCGGCTCTCGAGCCGGTACGCCTCGCCCGCGGTCTTGACCACCGCCGAGCTGGACGTGGTATCCCCTCCCATGAACAACGAGATGCCGACGACGCCTTCGTTGCCCACTCCCGCGGTCTCGGCCGATGCGCCGGATTCCATCACGTAGTGCAGCGACACGATGGCGGTCGTGGGGAAATAGGCGTGCAGCATCTGTTCGCCGGGCTCGAAGAGGATCCTGCCGAGCGGCATCTGGACCGGCTCCAGGTGCGCGGCCACGCGTTCGAATTCCACCGCGGGCAGGGCCGCGAGGAGGTGATTGCGGTTCGGATTATGCAGGGATGACATCGCTCAGCGCAGGCCCCGTGCGTGCTACGGCGTTGTGATTTCTACGCCGATTCCCCGGTAACCGATGAAGCGGCATGACTGGTTGAACATGGGTTCCCCGCTCACCCGGAAGCACTGCGGCGAGCCGTCGGAATTGACGCGGCTGTAGAGGAAGTCCAGGAAGGGCTTCCGGCTCGCGATGGCCGCGCGCAGAACCGCTCCCTCCGCTTCATTCCAGCCCGCCACCCCATCGGAGCTCGACTCCCCCGTCAACGCATCGACCTGGATTCCCAGCATCTCCAGGACCGGGCCGGAGACCCGCGTAAAGGCGCCGTTCTCGTCCTGCTCCCAGTACCAGTCCGAGGCGAGCTCGGTCAGGCTGCGAAAGCGCGCCTCGCTTTCGCGCAGCTCCGCGGTCCGGTCCTGCACGGCCTGCTCCAGGACCTTGCTGTAGTTCTCCAGCTGCCGGTACAGCAGGCGCACTTCCAGCATGTTGCGGATGCGCGTCTTGACCTCGACCAGGTCGAACGGCTTGCTCACGAAATCCCTCGCGCCGGCTTGCAGCGCCCGCAGCTTGTGGCCGGGCTGGGCGGTGATCACGAGGACCGGAAGATAGCCGTCCGCAGCATTCGTCTTCAGGCCTTCCATCACCTGGAACCCATCCATGCCGGGCATCTGCAGGTCGAGCAGGATCAGGTCGTAGCGGTTCTTGCGGTGCAGCGCGAAGACCTCGCGCGGATTCGTCGTGGAGGAAACGCGGGTGTAGCCGGCTTCGCGCAGTGTCTGCTCCAGCAGGCTCACGTTGACCTCCTGGTCGTCGACGATCAGGATGCCGGCGCCGAGAATGTCGAGCTTTTCGATGGTCATGCCCGCGCCCCTTCCTGCTGCTCGCTCGTCCCGGGCGATTCCGATTTGGCGAATGCCATCGCCAGGTCGAGCGCGTCCATGAACTCGTTGATCTTGATGGGCTTGGTGAGATAGCGGAAGAACCCGGCCGCCAGGCCCTTGGCGATGTCCCGGGGTATCGCGTTGGCGCTGAGGGCGACCACCGGGATGTGCGCCGTGGCCGGGTCCGCGCGCAGGATGGCGAGCGCCTGGATCCCGCTGATGCCCGGCAGGTTGATGTCCATCAGTATGACTTCCGGCCGGGAAGCGCGTGCGATCTCGATGCCGCGAGTGCCGTCGGGCGCGCTGAGCAGGCGTATGTCCGGCCGGCGCGCGACGAGATCCTCCACCAGCAGCAGGTTGGCGGGATTGTCCTCGACGTAGAGCAGCGTGCTCGATGGCGAGCGCGGCGGAAACTGCGTCGGCTCGACCGCGGCCGATTCGGCCTCGCCGCCGACCGTTTGCGGTTTGGGCGTCAGGTTCAGCTCGATCCAGAACTCGCTGCCCGTGCCGACGGTGCTTTCCACGCCGATCCTGCCCTTCATGAGCTCCACCAGCTGCTTGCTCACCACCAGGCCGATGCCGGTGCCTTCCTCGGCGCTGGCCTCTTGTCCGAGACGATTGAACGGCTGGAAAAGCTGGGCGAGTTTTTCAGGAGGCAATCCTTCACCGGTATCCCGTACGCTGATGCGTATGTGTCCTGGGG
>JAAOZZ010000391.1 GCA_012274175.1 Betaproteobacteria bacterium | reverse complement strand
ATGTAGGCGTCGACGATCTCCGAGGTGAGCCCCGGGATCGCGAGCAGGACGTCGCGCGTGGCGAGCTGCGCGTTCACGCCCGCCTGCCGGGAGAACACGGTGATCGACGGCGCGATGCGGCGGTAGATTTCGGGGCGCATTCCGAGCACGAGCTGGAGTTCCTCAATGGCCTGGAAGGGGGCGTTGGCGGGTCGATAGGAAAGTCCGGCGGCCCGGTAGTCCGCCTCCTCGGCGCCGTGCAGGCGCTTGAGCGAATCCGGATCGCGCCAGTCGAGGATGGCGTCGAGCAGCCCCGCGGCCACTTCGTCTTCGAGCCCCGCGGACAGGAGCAACCCCCGAAGCAGCGCGTCCGAGGCGGTATTGATGTCGATTTTAGCAGACTCGTCGCGCATCTCGACCCGCACCGGTATGCCGTCGAAGCTCCAGTCGTAGGGGGTGCCGTCCCGGCGCCACATGTCGGGCGCGTTGTCGTTGCGATAGCCTTCGTAGACGCCGCGGTATATGCCCGCGTCGGCCGCGGCCTGGGCGCGGGCGATCGACACCGAATTGGCGACGATCAGCGTCTCGGTGCGCCGCTCGGTGATGAAGCTCGAGGCGATGACCGTGAGCAGCACCGAGATCCACAGCACGAGGATCAGCGCCACGCCCGACTGGCCGCAGGCCCTCACGACGGCCTCCGGGGACGGCACTGCCGCTGCAGCGCGTTCTCGAGGCAGCCCGCTTCCTCTCCCAGCATCAGCTTCACCAGCATGTCGGGAAGCATGCCGCCGTCACTCGTCTTGATCCGCATCCGCACCATGGCCGGCATGCGCGACGGAAAGGTCCATTCGTCGTACCAGCGGGGATCGGTGAAGTCGTTCTCGGCGCCGAAATACGAAAACGTCACGGCCCCGACGTCCTCCACGAGCACCGACCGCTCGTCCGTGCGCTCGAGCGGCGAGAAGTCGGCGGCGTCGGGATCGGCCATCACGCGGCGCATCACGAGGTTGCGGGTCCGGTCCTTCGCGTCGTCCTCCACGTCCACGCCCACCAGCGCAAGGCCGCCCTGGGCGATGCCCGCCGGACGGGAGGAGACGAAGCGCAGGTGGTGGGCGCGGCCCTCGAAAGCGAAGCGAACCTCCATGGGATCCTTCCAGCGCATCGGGAATATCTCGGTCATCTCCCGGATCAGGAAGTTCTCGCCGATGCGCCGGTCCGCCGTGCGCCGCCCGTTGGCGTCGCCCGCGTCCCAGCTCCTCAGCGCGAAGGAAAGCCCCGAATACAGCAGCACGAGCATCGTACCCAGGATCGCCATGGCCACCACCAGTTCGATCAGGGTGAAGCCCCCTTGGCGCCGCGGGCTCATTGGCGCATCCCCAGCCCGAGGGTGGCGAGGGCGAGCGAGTGGTCGTGCTGGTCGGGCCCCTGCCAGTCCACGCGTACCGCGACGTGAAAAAGGGCGAACGCGCTTTGCACCGGGCGGGAAGGATCGGGGCGATCGTCGGAGGGCGTGATGGTGGTGGTCCACCGGAAGCGCCGGTCCTCGGTCTCGCCCCGGGACTCGCCTTCCTTCAGGGGCTGGTCCATCCCGGCGAGGGAAAGCTGCGACTGGGCGACCGCGAGCGCACGCGAGCGATCGTCGAGCGCGCCGGCGCGGGCGAGGCCCGTGGTGAAGATCTGGAAGCTCGTCGCGAGCACGAGCGAGAGCAGCACGAAGGCGACGACCACCTCGATCAACGTGAAACCGCGCTCGCGGGGCGCTCCCATCTAGTCCCCGATCGAGACGCGGCCCGTGAGCCAGTCGACGTCCACCAGGTACTTGCGCTTGCCCACCGACACCGTGACGCGCCCGCCCGTGGAGCTGCCGTCGGGGTAGAAGCGGATCGCCCCGCGCCGCTCGCTCGCGACCTCGCTTTGCGCCGTGTAGAGCTTCAGGTCCACGCCGTCGGGCAGCTTGTGGGGCTCGACGTCTCCCGGGATGGTGAACTCGCGCGAGTCCAGGTCGAGGGTGAGCACGGCGTCGCGGCGCGTGGCCATGGCGGAGGCCTGCGCCTGGCGCAGGCCCGAGGCGAGGGATCGCGCCGCGTACTTGAGGTCGGCCGAAGATGCTCCGCGCAGCGGGCCCGCGAGGAGCACCGCGTAGATCACGGCGCCGATCGCGAGCACCACGATCACCTCCAGCAGCGTGAATCCCGCCTGCGCCTTCATCGCGATCGCGGCCCGCGGGCGCGGGGGTTCAGTTGGAGACGTCGCGGTTCTCCCCTTCGCCGCCGTCCTTGCCGTCGGCGCCGAGGGAGATCAGGTCGAAGGCCTTGCCCTGGCCCGGGATGGCGTAGCGGTAGTCGTTGCCCCAGGCGTCCTTCAGGTCGTCGTCCTTGGCGTAGGGCCCGTTCCACTTGTCGGTGCCCGGGGGCTGCTTCACGAGCGCCTGCAGGGTGTCGGGATAGCGGCCGACCTCGAGCTTGTACATCTCGATCTGGCCCACCAGCTGCTGGATGCGGATCTTGGCCTCGCTCGATTTCGCCCGGCCCATCTGCTCGAAGATCTTGGGCCCGACGAAGGCCATGATCCCGGCGAGCAGGATGAACACGATCACGATCTCGAGGATCGTGAATCCCCGCTGGCGGCGGGAAGGCGGATGCGCGTGTTGCATGGGTTTTTTCCTCTTGATCTAGGTGATCGGTAGGTCGTACACGGAAAGCATGGCGGAGAGGATCGCGATGATGATGAAACCGATCACGAGCGCCATGGCGACGATCATCACCGGCTGCAGGAGTGCCAGCGCCTTGGCGATGGCCACCTCCACCTCGCGGTCGTAGGTCTCGGCCACCTGGAGCAGCATGTCGTCGAGGCGCCCGGTCTCCTCGCCCACGAGGATCATGTGCACGGCGAGCATCGGGAAACGCCCCGTCTCCATCATCGGCCGGCCGAGGCCGCGCCCTTCCTTGAGCTCCCGGGCCACTGCGGCCACGGCTTCCGAGAGCCAGGTGTTGCTCATCGTCTCGCGCACGATGGCGAGCGCCCCTACGAGCGTGACCCCGTTGGCGAGGAGCGTGCCGAGGGTGCGCGAGAAGCGCGCCATCTCCAGCTTCGAGAAGAGGTCCCCCACGACGGGTGCCGTCACCAGGCGCCGGTCGAAGCGGTAGCGCACTTCCGGATCGCGCAAGCGGCGCAGCAGCAGGTAACCCACGAACGCGAGGACCACGAGCATGAGCCAGCCGTAGCCGCGCATCATGTCGCCGGCGAAGAGCACCGCCTGGGTCATGAAGGGGATGGCCTTCCCCGCGCCCGCGAAGATGGGCTTGAACCGCGGCACCACGACCCCCAGCAGGATCCCCACGGCGGCCACCGACACCACCGCGAGGAACGCGGGATACGTGAGAGAAGCGGTCACGTTGTCACGCAGTGCCTTCGCCCGTTCCATGTACTCGGCCAGCCGCAGCAGCACGTTGGGCAGGCTCCCGCCCGCCTCGCCCGCCCGGATCATGTTCACGTAGAAGCGCGAGAACACGGAGCGCTGGTTTTCGATCGCCCGGGAAAGGGACATCCCGCCGCGCACCTCGTTGCGGATCTTGCCCAGCAGCTCCGCCACTTTCGGATTGGAGGCGAGGTTGATCAGGATCTCGAAGCTGCGATCCAGCGGCAGGCCCGCCTTGAGGAGCGTGGCGAGCTCGCGGGTGAGCACGCCCACGTCGTCCTGGGTAACGCCCCTGCGCGTGAAAAGCGGGGCGCGCACGGTGGAGGTCACGGCCTTGGCCGCGCCCGCCTCCTCGGCGCGGATCGGGATGAAGCCCATGGACTGGATGCGCGCGATCGCCGCCGGCGTGCTGGAGGCTTCGAGCACCCCTTCCTGGACCTCTCCCGCGGGAGTGACCGCCTTGTATTGGTAGAACGGCATCGGGACGCTCAATCCTCGCGCGTGACGCGCAGGACTTCCTCGATGGTGGTCACGCCCCCGAGCGCCTTGCGCAGCCCGTTCTCGAACATGGTCTCCATGCCTTCCATGATCGCGGCCGCACGGATGTCACCCGAGGTGGCGTGGCGCATGATGAGCGAGCGGATGTTGTCGGACATGGTCAGCATCTCGAGGATGCAGATGCGGCCCCAGTAGCCGGTGCCGGCGCACTCCGGGCAGCCCACGGGCTTGTAGAGCACGATCTCGCCCTGCGGGATGTAGCGCCGGAGGCTCATCTGATCGACCACCTCGGGAAGCGCGGGATGGGGCGCGCGGCACTTGGGGCAGAGGGTGCGCACGAGGCGCTGGGCGAGGATGCCGTTCACGGTGGAAGTGAGCAGGTAATCCTCCGCGCCCATGTCGAGCAGGCGGCTGATGGTGGACGGGGCGTCGTTCGTGTGCACCGTCGAGAGCACCATGTGCCCGGT
>JAAOZZ010000390.1 GCA_012274175.1 Betaproteobacteria bacterium | reverse complement strand
GCGGCTTCGAGCGCGCGCAGGAGCGTGCGTCGCGGCCCGTAGGCCTCCGGGTCGGGCGCGAGCGCATCGCACTCCGCGACTTCCAGCAGCCGCGAGAGCCGCTCGGGCCGTCGATGCGGGCGCCGTTGCGCGGGAGTTCCCCGACGACATCCCCGGCGCCGTGCGCCGGGCGCGCCTGGGGGCGATCGCGGCCCTGCAGCCGCGCACGGGGCATTAGAAAAAAAAGCCCCCGGCGAAACACCGGAGGCTCGTCACGACCGGGACCCGGAACCTGTCCGGACCCTAGGGGATTCAGCGCTTGCGCGACTTCGGCTTCGACTTCGCCGCGGCGGTACGGACCGTCGAGACGTTCTGCTCGACCGTCTTCTCGACGGTGTCGTAGATCTGCTTGTTGATCGACGCGAGGTTGTTGTAGGCGCTTTGCGCGGCGGCCATCGCGGTCTTCACGTTGTCGACCATGGACTCGGAGCCCGCGGGCGCGTATTTGAAGGCCTCTTCGAGGGCGGCGACGGCGGCGCGGTTGAATTCCGACGATTGCTTGTCCAGCACCTTCTTCATCTCGGCGTTGGTCTCGGCGGCCGTCTCGTAGGCGGTACGCGAGAGCGCGTAGGCGCGCTTCATGACGGGCTCGAGGGCGGCGGAATTCAGGGCGATCACCTCATGCACATCCTTCGCACCGGCGAGGGACTGGGCGTGGGCGGCGACCTGCTCGACGCTTTCGCGGGCGGCACCGAGGCCCAGCTCGGCGAAGCGCTCGACGTTGGCGAGGGACAGTTGCGCGAAATACGCGAATTGGTTGATGGCAGCCTCATTGGCCGCGGTGAACTGGTCGATCTTGAACATGGCGTTTTCCTTTCGGGGTATCGGGTAGCGGTACTTTTGCTGCACTGCACAATGCCAATTTTAGGCTAATCACCCTGCAAGTCAAGGGGTTTAGGGCATTTTTTTATTGCATTGCAGCATGGCCGCCGCAGCCCCGGGAACCGCCCGGAAATCAAGGGGTTGCCGGGGGCCCGCGCGCCCGGCGCCGGCGGGTTCCGGGGCGACCGGCACCGGGGATGCGCGCAAGCGGTTTCCGCGCGACGAAGTAGAATGGCTCCACGTGGCGCGGCAACCGCCAAAAAAACAGACAACCCGTGAGAAGACGATGACCGCACAACTGATCGGCGTTCCCAAGGAGGTGTTCCCCGGCGAGAAGCGCGTCGCGACGGTCCCGGAGGTGGTGCCGAAGCTCGCGAAGCTGGGCTTCGCAGTCATCGTCCAGGCGGGCGCGGGAGAGGCGGCGAGCCTCGCCGACGAGGCCTACGCCGCGGCGGGCGCCACCGTGGCGCCGGATGCCGCTTCGGTCTGGTCCCGGGCCGACATCATTTTCAAGGTCCGCGCGCCCACGCCGGAGGAAATCGAGTCGATGCGCGAGGGGCAGACGCTCGTCTCGTTCATCTGGCCGGCGCAGAACCCGGACCTGCTGAAGCGCCTCGCCGCCAGGAAGGTGACGGTGCTCGCCATGGACAGCGTGCCGCGCATGTCGCGGGCGCAGAAGATGGACGCGCTCTCCTCGATGGCGAACATCGCCGGATACCGCGCGGTCATCGAGGCGGCGCAACATTTCGGGCGCTTCTTCACCGGCCAGATCACCGCCGCGGGCAAGGTGCCGCCGGCGAAGGTCTTCGTGATCGGCGCCGGGGTCGCGGGCCTCGCGGCCATCGGCGCGGCCGCGGGCCTGGGCGCCATCGTGCGCGCCAACGACACGCGCCCCGAGGTGGGCGACCAGATCAAGTCCCTCGGCGGCGAGTTCGTGCCGGTGGACTACCAGGAAGAAGGCACGGGCGTGGGCGGCTACGCCAAGGTGATGAGCGAGGGCTTCCTGAAGGCGCAGCGCGAGACGTTCGCGAAGCAGGCGAAGGAAGTCGACATCATCATCACGACCGCGCTGATTCCCGGCAAGCCCGCGCCGAAGCTCATCACGGCGGAAATGGTGCAGTCGATGAAGCCGGGCAGCGTGATCGTGGACCTGGCCGCCGAGCAGGGGGGCAATTGCGCGTTCACCGAGCCCGGGAAGGTCGTGGTGAGGCACGGGGTCACCATCATCGGCTACACCGACCTGCCGAGCCGGCTCGCGACCCAGGCGAGCACGCTCTACGCAAACAACCTCTTCCGGCTCTCCGAGGACCTGTGCAAGGCCAAGGACGGCGTCTACAACGTCAACATGGAAGACGAGGTGATCCGCGGCACCACGGTCATCAAGGACGGCGCGGTGACCTGGCCGCCACCGGCGCCGAAGCTCTCCGCCGCGCCCGCGGCCAAGCCGCCCGCGAAGGCGATGCCGGCCGTCGAGAAGAAGGGCCACGGCCACGGCGCCGGCGAACCGATGGCGGCCCGCACGCTCGCGTTCACGTTCGCGGCCGCGGCGATCCTGTTCCTGCTGATCGGTGTCTACGCCCCGAGCGCATTCCTCGGGCACTTCACCGTGTTCGTGCTCGCCTGCTTCGTCGGCTACATGGTGGTGTGGAACGTGACGCCCGCGCTGCACACGCCGCTCATGAGCGTGACCAACGCGATCAGCAGCATCATCATCATCGGGGCGCTGGTGCAGGTCGCGCCGCCGCTGGCCGACGGCGCGCTCGCGCGGCCCGAAGAAGTGATCCGCTGGCTCGCGGTGGCCGGCATCGCGCTCACGGCGATCAACATGTTCGGCGGGTTCGCGGTGACGCAACGCATGCTGTCCATGTTCCGCAAGTAGGGGGCCGACATGTCCGCAAGCCTGGCTGCCGTCTCCTACATCGCCGCGACGATCCTCTTCATCCTGAGCCTCGGCGGCCTGTCCAACCCCGAGTCCTCGCGCCGCGGCAACCTGTACGGGATGATCGGCATGGCGATCGCCGTGCTGGCGACCGTGTTCGGCCCGCGCGTCGGCCCCTCCGGCCTCGCGTGGATCGCCGTCGCATTGGTGATCGGCGCCTCGATCGGCCTGTACCTCGCGCGCACGGTGAAGATGACGCAGATGCCCGAGCTGGTGGCGTTCATGCACAGCCTCGTGGGGCTGGTCGCCATGATCGTGGGCTACGCGAGCTTCATCGACCCGAGCGCCTCGGCGGGCATGTCGCCCGCGGAGGCCTCGATCCACCACATCGAGATCTATGTCGGCGTGCTGATCGGCGCGGTGACCCTGTCGGGGTCCGTGATCGCGTTCGGCAAGCTCTCGGCGCGCATCACCGGCAAGCCCGTGCTGCTGCCGGGGCGGCATGGGCTGAACCTCGCCGGGCTGCTGGCGGTGATCTGGTTCGGCTACGCGTTCGTGCAGGCGCACTCGATCGAGCAGGGGATGATGCCGATCGCCGTGATGAGCGTGATCGCGCTGGCCTTCGGCGTGCACATGGTGATGGCGATCGGCGGGGCCGACATGCCCGTGGTCGTCTCGATGCTGAACAGCTATTCCGGGTGGGCGGCGGCGGCGACCGGCTTCATGCTCTCGAACGACCTGCTCATCGTGACGGGCGCGCTGGTGGGCTCGAGCGGCGCGATCCTCTCGTACATCATGTGCCGCGCGATGAATCGCAATTTCCTGAGCGTGATCGCGGGCGGCTTCGGCGGCGAGGCGAAGGCGCCCGCGAAGACGCCGGGCGGCGCGCAGCCGGCCGGCGAAGTGGTTGCCATCAGCGCCCAGGAGACCGCGGAGCTGCTGAGGGAAGCCAAGAGCGTCGTCATCGTGCCGGGCTACGGCATGGCCGTCGCCCAGGCGCAGCACACGGTGTTCGAGATCACGAAGCGCCTGCGCGACATGGGAAAGACCGTGCGCTTCGGCATCCACCCGGTCGCCGGGCGCATGCCGGGACACATGAATGTGCTGCTCGCCGAGGCGAAGGTGCCCTACGACATCGTGCTGGAGATGGACGAGATCAACGGGGACTTTCCCGACACCGACGTGGCGATGGTCATCGGCGCCAACGACATCGTGAACCCGAGCGCGCAGGAAGATCCGTCGAGCCCGATCGCGGGCATGCCCGTGCTCGAGGTGTGGAAGGCGCACACGTCGGTCGTGATGAAGCGCAGCATGGCCTCGGGCTACGCCGGCGTCGACAATCCGCTCTTCTACAAGGAGAACAACCGCATGCTCTTCGGAGATGCGAAGAAGATGCTGGACGAGGTGCTGGGGGCGCTGAAAGGCTGAGCGGAGGCGCGCGGGCGGCGCACCGGCCCCATCAGAGCGCGATGTGGCGCGCCGACTGGAACCCGAGCAGCGGGGCGTCGATGCCGCGGCCCAGGGCGAGCACCTTGAAGAGCTCTCCCATCTCCGACGGGTTGATGAGCCGGTGCACCGCGCTCGTCGCCTTGAGCCGGGACAGCGTCATGTTGGGGTCGCCCTCGGAGACCAGCACCGCGAGCCCGCACGAGATGAGGAAATACGCCTGGGTGGTGAAGCCGAAGACTTCCGCCCCGCCCTGCTCTCCGGCCCGCGCCATCGCGGTGAAGTCGACATGCGCGGTGATGTCCTGCAGTCCCGGCAGGAAGAACGGGTCGCCGTGGAAGCGGTGCCGGTAGTGGCAGCGCAGCGTTCCCATGGAACGCTGGGGATGGTAGTACTCCCGTTCCGGGAACCCGTAGTCGATGAAGAGGGCCACGCCCGCCTCGAGCGAATGGGCGACGGTGCGCACCAGCGCCTCGGCGGCTAGCCCGATCTCCGACAGGTATTCGTATTCGCCGGGCGGAAACACGGCAGCGGCGCGGCGCTTGAGCTCGCCGTCGGGCATCGGCGCGTCGTCCCAGGCGAATCCGGCCTCGGTGAGGATCACGCCGCGCTCGAGGAGGCCGTTGCCGGTGCGCCGCACGAGGGAAAACGGCACGACGTCCAGCACCTCGTTGGCCACCACGAATCCGCGCAGCTTTTCCGGGAGGCGGTCGAGCCACACGAAGCGCTCGAGGTCGTCGGGAAAGCGCTCGGCGATCCGCGCGCGCTGCCGCTCGCGCAGCTCCGGGCTCACCTCGAGCAGGAGGTAGCGCGGGGGCGCCGCTCCCGCGGCCTTCAACTCGCCGTAGAGGTCGGCCGCGAGCACCCCGGAGCCGGGGCCCAGCTCGAGGATGTCGCCGCCCACGGCCTTCAACACCTGCTCGGCCTGCATCGCGAGGCAGCGCGCGAACATGGGCGAGATCTCGGGGGCGGTCACGAAATCGCCCTCGACGCCGAACTTGCGGGAACCCGCGGCGTAATAGCCCAGGCCCTGCGCGTAGAGCGCGAGCTCCATGAATCGGGAAAAGGGGATCCAGTCGCCCTCGTCGAGGATCGCCGCGGCGATGTGCGCGGCGAGCCGGCGGGAATGCTCGGCGGCTTCGGGCGAAGGTGGAGGCAGGATGGGATCTGCGGACGGCATCGCGGAGCCTTCGGCTACACTTCGCATTGGCTTTTTCTCGTGGCGGCCGACTATAGCATGCACGACGGCGCGGTCCTCATCACCGGAGCAGCGCGGCGCATAGGGGCGGTCATCGCCCGGCGCGTCCACGGCGCGGGCGCCCGCGTGGTGCTGCATTGCCACCGTTCGCGCGCGGAGGCCGAGGCGCTCGCCGCGGAGCTGAACGCGGCGCGCGGCGGCTCGTGCGCCATCGTCCAGGGCGACCTGCTCGCCCCGGACGGACCCGAGCGCATCGTCCAGGCCGCGGCACTCGCCTTCGGGCGCCTCGACGCCCTCGTGAACAACGCCTCGTCCTTCTATCCGACGCCGTTCGGTTCCATCGGCAACGGGGAGTGGCAGGACCTCATGGGCACCAACCTGCGCGCGCCGCTCTTCCTCGCCCAGGCCGCCGCGCCGCATTTGCGCGCCGCGCGCGGCGCGATCGTGAACGTGGTCGACATCCACGCCGAGCGCCCGCTCAAGGGCTTCCTCGTGTACTCGGTGGCCAAGGCGGGGCTCGCGGGGCTCACGCGCGCGCTGGCATTGGAGCTGGCACCCGAGGTGCGCGTGAACGGCGTGGCGCCCGGGGCGATCCTGTGGCCCGAGGGGGGCGGCCATTTCGACCTGCCGGAGCGCGATCGCATCACCTCCCAGACTCCGCTCGCGAGGACCGGAAGCCCGGAAGATGTGGCCGGCGCGGTAAAATACCTCCTCTTCGACGCTCCCTTCGTGACCGGCCAGGTGCTGGCCGTCGATGGCGGGCGCGCACTCCACCTCTAGACGACTTTCGCCGTGAATCCTGCGCAGTCCCCCGCCGATCCCCGCAAGGCCGATTTCGAGGGCGCCAAGCTCGCCAAGCGCTTGCGCCGGCTCGTGGGCCAGGCGATCGCCGATTTCGGGATGATCGAGGCGGGCGACCGGGTCATGGTCTGCCTGTCGGGGGGCAAGGACAGCTACGGGATGCTCGACGTGCTGATGCGGCTTCGGGAAAAATCGCCGGCGCCCTTCGAGCTGGTGGCGGTGAACCTCGACCAGCGCCATCCGGGATTCCCGGCGCAGGTGCTGCCGGATTACCTCGCCGGCCTCGGCATCCCGTACCGCATCGTGGTGCAGGACACCTACAGCGTGGTGAAGCGCGTGATCCCCGAGGGCAAGACCATGTGCGGCCTGTGCTCGCGGCTGCGCCGAGGAGCGCTCTACCGCGCGGCCGGGGAGCTGGGTGCGACGAAGATCGCGCTGGGCCACCATCGCGACGACATCCTCGAGACGTTCTTCCTCAACCTCTTCCACGGCGGCACGTTGAAGGCGATGCCGCCCAAGCTCGCCTCCGACGACGGCAAGCACGTGGTGATCCGCCCGCTCGCCTACGTGGAAGAGCGCGACCTCGCCGCCTACGCCGCGCTGCGAGGCTTCCCGATCATCCCCTGCGACCTCTGCGGCTCCCAGGAGCTGCTGCAGAGGAAACAGGTGAAGGCCATGCTGCGCGACTGGGAACGCCACCATCCCGGCCGCATCGAATCCATCTTCGGCGCGATGACCCATGTCGCGCCCTCGCACCTGCTGGACCGTTCGCTCCACGACTTCGCAAACATCGAGGCCGCGGGCGAGATCGAACCCACGCCCATCCGGGTGTCCTTTCCCGGAGCCTCGCAACCACGCCGCCGCGCGCCGAAGCGCGCGGCGTCCTAGGATCCGCCATGACGCTCAAGCAGCTCGCCGCCACCAAGAAGATCACGTCGTTCCATCCGCCGCAGCGCACCCTCATGGGCCCCGGGCCCACCGAGATCCACCCGCGCGTGCTGACCACCATGAGCCAGCCGGCCATCGGCTACCTCGACCCGGTGTTCGTCGAGATGATGGAGGAGCTGAAGGCGCTGCTGCGCTACGTCTACCAGACGGACAACGCGCTCACCTTCCCCGTCTCGGGGCCCGGCTCCGTCGGCATGGAGTACTGCTTCGTGAACATGGTGGCGCCCGGCGACAAGGTGATCGTGTGCAGGAACGGCGTCTTCGGCGGGCGCATGCTGGAGAACGTCGAGCGCTGCGGCGGCACCGCCGTGGTGGTCGACGACGAGTGGGGCAAGCCCGTCGATCCGCAGAAGGTGGAGGACGCGTTCCGCGCCCATCCCGATGCGAAGATCTTGGCCTTCGTGCACGCCGAGACGTCCACCGGCGCGCAATCCGACGCGAAGGCGCTCGCCCACGTCGCCCACAAGCACGGGGCGCTGGTGATCGTGGACGCGGTGACCTCCCTGGGCGGCACCCCGGTGCTGGTGGATGAATGGAAGATCGACGCGATCTACTCGGCGAGCCAGAAGTGCCTGTCGTGCACGCCGGGGCTCGCGCCCGTGTCGTTCTCCGAGCGCGTGGTCGAGCGCGTGAAGCAACGCAAGGACAAGATCCACAGCTGGTTCATGGACATGAACCTGCTGTCGAGCTACTGGGGTGCCACCAACCGCACCTATCACCACACGGCTCCCACCAACTCGCTCTTCGCGCTGCACGAGGCGCTGCTGCTCATCAAGGAAGAAGGCCTCGAGAACTGCTGGGCGCGCCATCGCCGCCACCATCTCGCGTTGAAGGCGGGACTCGAGGCCATGGGGCTCCGGTTCCTGGTGGAGGAGAAGTACCAGCTGCCGCAGATGAACGCGGTGCTGTGCCCCGCGGGCGTGGACGAGGAGCTGGTGAGGAAGACGCTGCTCAACGAGTTCAGCATCGAGATCGGCGCGGGCCTTGGGCCGCTCAAGGGCAAGATCTGGCGCTTCGGGCTGATGGGCTACTCGTGCCGTCCCGACAACGTGATGCTGTGCCTGTCGGCGCTGGGCTCGGTGCTGATGGACATGGGCCTCGCGATCAAGGTGGGCGAGGCGGAAGCCGCCGCGCACCAGGCGTACGCAACGCTGCACGCCGCCGACGCGCTGCACGCCCGCAAGAAGGTGGCCAACGCCTGAGGGACAGCCCCGACTCCGGGCGCGGGCGGCTCGCGCGCGACCGGGCCGCTCAGCGCGCCGCGTCGATCACGTGGCGGAACCGGGCCTCGACCCGGGGCTGGGACGCGTAGCGCTCGAGGGTCACGGGCACGAATCCTTCCAGCTCGGTGAGCCGGTCCGCGGGCGCCGGATGGGTGCTGAACACCGAGATACCGCTCTCGTCGCCGCCCTTCACCTGGGCGAGCATTTCCAGCACCGCCACCAGGCCGTAGGGGTCGTAGCCGCTGCGCGCGGCGATGACCACGCCGAGGCGGTCGGCCTCGTACTCCATGGAACGGTCGAGGGGGCGCAGGAAGACGCCGTTCTTCAGCAGCTCCAGGCCCGCGCTGGCGCCCCAGGACTTGAGGCCCAGCGTATCCCCGCCGCGCCGGCTGATGGCCTCGCCCGCGACTTCCTTGCCGAGCGAGGTGAGCGCCTCCGAGTTGGCGCTCGACTGGATCGCGGAGAGCTGGTGCTTCTTCACCACGTGGGCGATCTCGTGGGAGAGCACGCCCGCGAGCTCCGACTCGCTGGAGAGCCGGCGCATGAGCCCTTTCGTGACGAGCACCGTGCCGCCGGGCAGCGCGAAGGCGTTGATGGTCTCCGTGTCGACCACGCCGAAGGTCCACGGCAGGTCGGGGCGCTCCGAGTGCAGCGCCAGCCACTTGCCCACGCGATTCACGTAGCGCTGCAGGTTCGCGTCGCGATCGAGCGGCGCGGCGCCGAGGAACCCCGCGGCGATGCCG